>JAIRXT010000169.1 GCA_031268125.1 Treponema sp.
TGGGCCGTATCAAGGCCGTAGACCGAACTGGAGGAGGCGTAGACCAGGTGCTTTACCGGAAAGGCCCGGGCCGCCTCCAGGATGTTCAAAAAGCCCTGCACGTTGCTGCCGATATACGCATGGGGATTGGTCAGGGAATAACGGACCCCCGCCTGGGCGGCAAGGTTTACCGCCGCATCGAAGTCCTCCGTTTCAAAGAGGGATCGCAGGGCCGGCCCATCGGTCAAATCCATTTTAAGGAAACGGAGACCGGGATACCGGGCGGATTGCAGCGCCGGGACCCCTGCCGCCGGGCCGGAAATTCCGCCTTCAACCGGAAAGCCCAGATCCGCCAGGCGGCCGCGCTTCAAATCAACATCGTAGTAGTCGTTAATATTATCGATGCCAACAACCGTTTCACCCTGGGCGGCCAGCCGCCGGACCAGATGGTACCCAATAAACCCGGCTATCCCGGTAACCAGCACCTTCACGGATTAAAGCCCCACCCCAAAATAGCTCAGCCCCGCCTTCTCCACCTCTTCCCGCTTGTAAATATTCCGCAGATCGAAAAACCAGGGCCCCAGGAGGGTCCGGCGTATCCGGTTCAGGTCAAGGTTGCGGAACTGGTTCCACTCGGTAACCAGGACCAGGGCGTGGCTTCCTTCCAGGGTATCGTACTCGTCCTTGGCAAAGCAGAGACCGCCGGAGATACCCTTAAGCCGCCAGGCGGCCTCCTCCATGGCCTGGGGGTCCCAGACCCGCAGCCGGGCCCTCCGCGCCGCCAGGCCCTCGCAGATAGCAATGGCCGGGGATTCCCGCATGTCGTTGGTGTTTTGCTTATAGGCCAGCCCCAAAACGGCGATGGTTTTCCCTTCCAGCGCCCCGGGACCCCCCATCCCCCCCTCGATCTTATCCACCATCAGGGCCTGCTGCCGCTCGTTGGCCCGGATGGCGGTCTCGATAATCGAAAGGGGAAGGCCGTACTGCCGGCCCGTGGCGGCGATTGCCCGGGTATCCTTGGGAAAACAGGAGCCCCCGTAACCGGGACCCGCATGGAGGAACTTGGAACCGATACGCCCGTCCCGGCCCATGGCTTTGGCCACATCCTGGACATTGGCCCCAACCTTTTCGCAGAGATTGGCAATCTCGTTAATAAACGAGATTTTTACCGAAAGAAACGCATTAGAGGCGTATTTTATCATCTCCGCCGTTTCACAGGAGGTTTCGATATAGGGAGTTTCATTAAGGTAGAGGGCGCGGTAGACCTCCTTCATGATCTCCCGGGCCTGGGCGCTGCCGCTCCCGATAACCACCCGGTCCGGGTGGGTAAAGTCGTACACCGCGTTCCCCTCCCGCAGAAACTCGGGGTTGGAAACCACGTCAAAGGGAATGTCGAGACCCCGCTTGTCCAGGGCCTCCCTCACCCAGCGGCGGACCTTTCCGGCAGTACCTACGGGGACCGTACTCTTATTCACAAAAACAGTGTAGCCCTCGATAAGGGAACCCGCCTCCCGGACGGCCTGTTCGACAAATCCCAGGTCCGCGCTGCCGTCATCCGCAGGGGGAGTCCCCACGGCGATAAACACCACATCGCTGCCCTTCATGGCGCCGGGAAGGGACGTAGTAAAGGAAAGCCGCCGGGAACGGACATTCCGCTGCACCACATCCTCCAGCCCCGGTTCGAATATGGGAATACGCCCCCCGGTCAGGGCCTCAATTTTCGCAGCATCCGTGTCCACGCAGGTAACGTGGTTGCCAAACTCCGCCAGACAGGCCCCGGACACAAGGCCCACATAACCGGTCCCGATAACCGTGATAGTAACCATCAAAAACTCCTCAAATTAAGCTAAACCTCTCCCCGTGCGCGGAGATAGCGTGCAAGGCTTTCTTCCCAGGGGGGTATGGACAGGCCCAGGGCCGTCTTGATCTTGCCCTTGTCCAGCACCGAATAGGCGGGGCGGGTAACCCTGGCGGGGTACTCGGCGCTGGTACAGGGCCTTACCTCGCAGTCTTTGGTGATAAGCCCCAGCCGGCGGCCCTGGGCGTAAATTTCCCGGGCAAAGCCGAACCAGGTAACGGCCCCTTCACCGGTGTAGTGGTACACGCCGGGGGCCGGGGAACCGGGAACCTCCGCGCCAGCTCCCCCGCTGGCGGCAATCAGCGACACGAGGGCCTGGGAAAGATCCGCCGCCCAGGTGGGGCTGCCCCGCTGATCGTCCACCACCTTCACGGATCCCTGCTCGTTCATAAGGCGCAGCATGGTATGAACAAAGTTATTGCCGTGCCTGCCGTAAAGCCAGGCGGTACGGACAATATACGAATCCCCGTTGTGTTCCAAAACCGCCGCTTCCCCGTCCCGCTTGGTAAGGCCGTAGACCCCGATAGGATCGGTGGGGTCATCTTCCCGGTAGGGCCGGAGGGCCGGAAAGTTCGGGTCCCCGCCGGAAAAACCCGCAGGGATACCCCTGCCGTCAAAGACATAATCGGTGGAGATGTGAATAAGCCGGGCGCCGATCTTCCGCGCCGTCCGGGCAATGTTGGCGGGCCCCGTGGTATTAAGGCCCCGGCAGGCTTCAACATCGCCCTCCGCCTTGTCCACCGCGGTGTAGGCGGCGCAGTTGACGATCCAGCCAATCCGGCCCCGGAACTCCGGCCTTTCCGTATAAGCTTCCAGGGCCGCCGGATCGGTAATATCGATCTCCCGGTCGGTGCCGGTAAAGGGGACGCCCTGCTTTTCAAGAAGCATGGAAAGTTCCGTCCCCAGCATGCCTTTACAGCCAATAAGCCAAATCATAGGCCTCCGCCCGCTTGCCGCCGCCGGACATCACAGGGCCGTGAAACCGGGGAGTCCTCTGTCCTTATTGGACAGCACATAGTCCAGCTTCGGCCAGGCTATGCCGATGGCGGGATCGTTCCAGATGATGCCGCCTTCATCTTCGGGGTAGTAAAAATCGGTACACTTATAGGCAAAGACGGCGGATTCGCTCAGGACCAAAAAACCGTGGGCAAGGCCGGGGGGGATGTAGAATTGGTTTTGTTTTTCGCCGCTCAGGACGACCGCATGCCACTGGCCGTAACTGGGGGAACCGGGCCGTATGTCCACCGCCACGTCAAAAACCTCGCCAAAGACGGCCCGGACCAGCTTGCCCTGGGGGTGGGTCTTTTGAAAGTGAAGACCCCGGAGTACCCCCTTCGCCGAACAGGACTGGTTATCCTGGACAAAGGGGCCCGCAATGTCCGCGGCGGCGTAATCCCGCTGGGACCAGGACTCAAAAAAATAGCCCCGGCGGTCCCCAAAAACCTTAGGCTGAATTTCATAGAGGCCCCGGATACTACAGGGGTTAAAAATAAAGGCCATAACCCCATATTACTATTCTGACACAATTGATACTACGGCCGAAAAAGTTTGAAACACTGCGGTAAATCCTAACCCTGCATCACCGGGCCTATATATTTTCTGCGATGTAGGCCAGGTACTCGCCGTAGCTGGTTTTGTACTTCCGGGCTAGGGCGGCCAGTTGGTCCCGGGAAATCCAGCCGTTGGCAAAGGCGATTTCTTCGATGCAGGAAACATACATACCCTGCCGTTTCTGGATGGTGGCGATATAGTTGGAGGCTTCCAAAAGGCCGTCGTAGGTCCCCGTGTCCAGCCAAGCCATACCCCGGCCCAGCACCTCCACGGAAAGACGGCCCCGCTCCAGGTATGCGTTGTTGACGGCGGTTATCTCAATCTCCCCCCGGGCAGAGGGCTGTACGGACCGGGCTATCCCCGCCACATCCGGTCCGTAAAAGTAAAGGCCCGGAACCGCGTAGTGGGACTTGGGCCGGGCCGGTTTTTCCTCAATGGAAAGGGCCTTTCCCCGGCCGTCAAATTCCACCACCCCGTAGGCGCCGGGGTCCTTCACGTAATAGCCGAATATGGCCCCGCCCCCCTTCTCCGCAACCTGGGCGGCGGCGTTCCGCAGGGTCCGGCTAAAGCCGCGGCCGTAAAACACGTTGTCCCCCAGCACCAGGGCCGAAGAATCCCCGCCGATAAAATCACTGCCGATGATAAACGCGTCGGCCAGGCCCCGGGGGTTCTCCTGGACACGGTAATCAAAGCGCATCCCCAGCCATTCCCCATCGCCAAAAAGTTCCCTGAACAGGGGAATATCCCGGGGGGTGGAGATAATAAGCACCTCCCGTATGCCCGCCAGCATAAGAACCGACAGGGGGTAGTAGATCATGGGCTTGTCGTAAAGGGGGAGTATCTGCTTCGATACGGCCAGGGTAATGGGATAAAGCCGGGTCCCGGCTCCTCCGGCAAGGATAATACCTTTCATAATTGTCCCCTAACGGCGGCCGTAGTTTTCCTCTACCCAGTAACGGTATTCCCCGCTGCGGATACGGTCAATCCAGGTGGTATTAGCTCTGTACCATTCCACCGTTTTGTTTAGTCCTTCTTCAAAAGACATTTCCTGTTTCCAATCCAGTTCATGCTTGATTTTAGTACAGTCGATGGCATAGCGCCGGTCATGGCCGGGGCGGTCTTTTATAAACCGGATGGTTCTGCGGATCTTTTCAGGATTCACGCCGGTCTTGTCCGCCACAATTTTAATAAGTTCATCGATAATGGCGGTATTTTCCATTTCATTTTCGCCGCCGATATTGTATTTTTCCCCGGCCCTGCCCCCGGTAAGAATCGCCCAAATCGCCCGGCCGTGGTCCTCTACATAAAGCCAATCCCTGATATTTTTACCGTCTCCGTATACCGGGAGGGGTTTCCCTTCCATCATGTTCATAATCATCAGGGGGATAAGCTTTTCCGGGAACTGGAAAGGGCCAAAGTTGTTGGAACAGTTGGACAGTGTAACCGGAAGACCGTAGGTATGATGCCAGGCCATAACCAAATGATCGCTGGCGGCTTTACTGGCCGAATAGGGAGACCGGGGATCGTAGGGTGTGGTTTCCGTAAAAAAACCCGTTTCTCCCAAAGACCCGTAAACTTCGTCGGTACTGACGTGGTGAAAAACCACGCCGGGAATATACCCGGCATCCGCCGATCCCGGAAGGGGCACAGAGAAATTACCGGACGAAATTTGCCAGTGGCGGCGGGCCACATCCAGCAGTGCAAAAGTACCCATCACATTTGTCTTTACAAAGGTTTCCGGCCCCAGTATCGACCGGTCTACATGGCTTTCCGCCGCAAAATTGACCACCGTGTCAATGTCGTACTTGATAAATATTTCTTCCAGCCGCTGCCGGTCGCAAATATCGCCCAGTTCAAAAAAATAGCGGGCTTCGGGACCGCTGCCGATGCCAAATTCCCTTTCAATTTCCTGAAGACTTGTGATATTCCCCGCATAGGTAAGGGCATCCAGATTAATGATCCGGCCGGAAAATTCCGGGGTATGTTTGAACAAAAGATAAATAAAATTCACGCCGATGAAACCACATCCGCCGGTAACCAATATGTTTTTCAACTTACGCATAGTTCTTTAAATAATACTAATATATTCAGACATTCCATGCAATCGGACAATTGAGGTTGTTCCAAAACTTTAGTTTTGAAACAGCCTCAATTGATAAAACAAAAGCAGACCGGTTTAGAAAAAAAAGCGCATCACATAGCGGTCTGCCAGGGTTAGAATCCCCAAAAGCCCCGTATAAGCCGCAAATCCCCACAGGGACCGCTCCCGGACCAGTTTAAGCATAAATTTGATGGCAAAAAACCCTACCGCCGCCGCGGCAATGGTTCCTGCCGCCAGGGGCAAAACGCCGGTACTCTCACCGGCGGCGCCGGAATTCCCGGCCAGTTCTTTGATCTGCAGTACCAGGGCCCCTAAAATCGCCGGGATTGAAAGCAAAAACGAAAACCGGGCGGCAAAACCCCGGTCCAAACCCCGGATCAGCGAAGCGGAAATCGTAGAACCGGACCGGGAAAGCCCCGGAATAATGGCGATTGCCTGAAAAATCCCAATAAAAAGAGAGTCCAGCCAGGTCATTTCCCCTTTTTGCCGTAGGCGCAGGGCCCTTTTTGAAAGAATTTCCGCAGAGGCAAGAAAAATCGAAGTAAGAAGAAAGGCAAAACCCAGAAAAGCCCCGGACTCAAAGGCCGCCTCAACGGCGTCATTAAAAATCAGGGCGGCAGCTACCACCGGCAGAGTCCCCAGGATAAGATAACCAGTAAGGGGCTGGATAGGCCGCTTCAAAAGGGGCCAAATATCGCCCCATAAAACAACCAGTACCGCAATCAAGGTTCCCCCGTGAACCAGGGTATCAAAAAACAACGCGGGTCCGGAAACTCCAAGAATTTTCTGGAAAAGTACCAGATGTCCGGAACTGCTCACCGGAAGGAACTCGGTAAGCCCCTGGATTGTTCCCAAAACAACTGCTTCAAAAACATTCATGTTCTACAGTACCAAGGAACCGCAGCACAGCGCAAGAAGTCGTAATAAGGCAGCAGCAATTCCAATTAGCGAAACTGACACCCCACCCGGCATTCTAAATTTGACCCACAATTTAACCCGGTCAAATGCGCTGTGGAGCAAATGTAACACCTTGTACATATCTTTTCCCCACAATAAAGCTAAATTTGACCCGGATCGTGTGTCCGGGGCCGGGAAAGGGCCAGGAAAATATATGGAATTCTCTGCCGGAGCGTATCGAAGATAGCGAAGGCAGATTCTACATGCGTTTTTCCGGCAATTTCCCGGCCCCGGCGGAACGTTGTGGGTCAAGTTTAGCCCTACAGGAGGGTATCAAAAGCCGAATTCCCGGCATTTTGAACGTTATACAGGCCGAATCGCCACAGAAGGGCAGATTTCCTTAAGCCAAACACAGGTTTCGTAAGAAATTACCAAAACATTATATTATTAGTAATAAAATATTACAATAGGCATAATTTATCAAATGAGGGGAAAACGACATTATTACCTTGCAGGTAGTAAATGGAACGACTGGGAGAAATTCTTGCAAAAAACATGAAGGAACACCGCCGGAGGAGCGGTTTTTCACAGGCCCAACTGGCTGAATTGGTCAATGTATCAACACACCATATCGGCATGATAGAGCTTGCCCGCAATTTCCCCACATTAGACCTGGTGGAACGTATCGCCGGCGCTCTGAATATCGAAATTTACCGGCTTTTTATAGACGCCTATTCCCCCAATGAAGAACTTGAACAGCTTCGGCGGGAGATTAGGGGCGATATGAAGCAGTTGCTCGATGAATTTTTGGATAAGGCCCTCAAACATGAGTCGAAATGACCGCCGGACCGCCAAACCTTGGGGTTTGCCGCGGGATCAGCCACCGCGCCCAAATAAAGACCCCGCAGTTTGAATAATATCCAAATATCAGGCACTACGCGCGGCTGCTGAGGAGCGCCGCCCGGATACAGGAGGCAAACAGGGGAATCAGACTCAGGGCCAAAAGAGGATAACCCAGGCGGAGATCCTGGCGGAAAAAGGCCCAGTAGACCGTGGCGGCCAGAGGGGAAAGGGCCAGGGCCGCAAGGGCGGCGGCTATCCGCAGCGGCCAGGGGCCCCGCAGGACAATACTCCCCAGAAAAGGAATTCCCCCGGCAATGGCGGTCCACAGCAGGGGCAGCAGTACCAGCAGAATGGGATCGGCCTGGGCGCCCCAGCTTATCGCCCGGAGCGCTCCCATAGGGATGATCCAGAGCAGGGCAAAACCGGTAAAATCCGAAGTCCCGGAATTTAGCCGGAAGGCGATCATCGCCAGGTATACAAGGAGGGGAAGCAACACCGGTACGGCAACCAGATCGACACAGCCGGAAAGCCAGCGGGAAAGCCCGAAGCCTCCGGGCCCGATAAAAGCGCCGTAGAAAAACTGGAAGAGACCGGCAACGCTCCCCAGGAGCAGCGCCCAGACCCCGCCGTAGCCGGACTGTCCCGCAGGGGAAACGGATCGCCAGAACAGGTAAAACAGGGGCAGCCAGAGCAGGCAAAAGAGACTCATCTTGTCAAAATACCACGGGACGCCGTGATTCTCAAGGATCGGGCGCGTACAACCAGCAATGCTCATTTTAACTATTCCAAAATGAAAAGGCGCCGGTAAATTTTTTTGGGGTCCTGTCAGGGGGAAAAACAGGGAGTGGGGGCCCCGGATTCTTTCCAGCCGGGAGGCCGGCAGGAAAGCCGATGATTTTTTACGTCTCTTTTCGGATTTGGAATTTTGAATTCGGAATTCCTGGAGAATTAC
>JAIRXT010000204.1 GCA_031268125.1 Treponema sp.
TTTTTAATTTGCCCGGTTTGATATCGGGGGGCCGAAATTTTAATCCCAACAAAATCGGGTTTTTTTAAGGGGCCGCCCCGGGGGGCAAGCTCAAACCCCCCCCCCCCCCCCCCCCCCCGATGGAAAAGAGAGCCGAACTTAAAGCGCATGCCAAAACAAAAAACAGAAAGAATCGTTTCATAATGTCCTCCAATACCAATTAGTATATGCCGTGCTTTTGTTCTTTGTAAAGCGATATTGAATAATTTTAAAAAACGGCCCGTATAAAACTTCATTCGTAACAATACTGTTTTTTTCTTTTACGGGCTTGTCCGGGTTTGCAGAATCTTTTCCTCTACTTCCGCCTCGAACTGGCGGGTGTAGAGATCGTAGTAGCGGCCCCGGGCGGCCATAAGCTCGCCGTGGGTTCCCCGCTCAATAATTCTGCCGTCGTGGACCACCAGGATGGTGTCGGCCCCCCGGATGGTGGAAAGCCGGTGGGCGATAACAAAGCTGGTGCGGCCTTCCAGGAGCCGGCTTATGGCGTGCTGGAGGAGCATTTCCATCTCGGTGTCAACGGAACTGGTGGCCTCGTCCAGGATGAAGATCCGGGGGTCCGCCAGGACTGCCCGGGCAAAGGAGATAAGCTGCTTTTCCCCGGTAGAAAGCCGGTCGCCCCCCTCCCCTACTTCGGTATCGTAGCCCTTTTCCAGCTTGGCGATAATTTTACCGGCGTGGACAATCTCCGCGGCCTGCTCCACCTCCCGGTCACCGGCGGCAAGCCTGCCGTAGCGGATGTTCTCCCGGATGCTGCCGGTAAAAAGATGGGGGCTCTGGAGCACATAGCCCAGGGCGCTGTGAAGCCAGTGCTGGCTCCGCTCCCGGTAATCCCGGCCGTCGATAAGGAGCCGGCCCTGGGTGGGCTCGAAGAAGCGGCAGACTAAATTGACCAGGGTGGATTTACCCGCGCCGGTTTCCCCCACAATGGCAACATAGGTTCCCGCCTCCACGCGGAGGTTAAAATGTTCCAGCACGTTGTCCCCGCCGTCGGGGTAGCGGAACGTAACGTCCCGGAATTCCACCTCTCCCCGGATAGGTTCCCAATTTTCCCGCTTGGGATTAAAGGTGTCCCCGTATTTTTCAACCACAGTATCGCTGTCGGTTATCAGGGGGGCCTGTTCCAAAAGGCCGGAAACCCGTTCCACGTTGGCCTGGGTGGAGACAAAATCGGTAAGGATGTTGGCGATATTCTGGATAGGATCGAAGAAGCCCCCGGCGTACTGCAAGAAAATTGCCAGCACTGAAAGGTCCGCCCCCAGGAATACTATTTCATGGCCCCCGTAACCCAGAACCGCGGCGGTGGCAATGGAACCGATGAACAGCACCAGGGGAATAAAAATCGAGCGGAGCCGGGCCATCTGATTGGCGTACTGCCGGTACTCCCCGGTAATTTCCCCGTATTCGCGGAGGCTTTGCTCCTGGGTAACCAGGACTTTGACGGTCCGGGCGCCGGTGATCCCTTCGTTCATGGCCCCGGTCATCTTTGAATTAAGCCGCCGGAGAATCCGGTTTACCCGGAGGATCCGTTTCTGGAAAAACCAGGTAAAAAGAGCCAGGGGCGGGATGGTGGCGCAGACGATAAGGGCAAGACGCCAGTGGACCAGGAACATGGAAATGATCACCCCGACGCAGTAAAACACGGACCAGGAAAAGTCGACGACCCCCCAGGCCACCAGTTCCCCGATTTTCCCGGTGTCCGAATGGGTCCGGGCCATCATGTAACCTACGGGGGTTTTGTTGTAATAGTCCAGGCTGAGTTTTTGGAGATGATAAAACACCGCGTTCCTGATGGTCCTGACGATTCCCACTTCCGCGCGGATTCCGTTGGCCACAAAAAACCGGACGTTAATCCCCTGGATAATGATCATGGTGAGGGCCGCCGCCACAAGCCGCCCCACACCCTGGCTGCTGCGGGGTTCGATATTGTTCCTGATGGCGTAGCCCAGGAGCAGCGGCAGAATCACGTCCACCGCGGCGGCGCTGAGCATCAGAACCGCGCAGCGGATAAGATTCCACTTTTGCGGGGCAATGAAGGGGGCCATTTTCTTCCAGACGGCCGGCGAGATGGGTTTGTTATAATCCAGGTCTTCAAAATCGGCCATTACGGTACGTCTCCCTTTTGGAGTTCGAAAATCCGGCGGTAGCTTCCCTCCCGGGCCAGAAGTTCCTGGTGGGTCCCCAGTTCTTCTATTTCGCCGTCCTTGAGTACCAGGATCTGATCCGCCTGCATCAGGCTGGATATGCGGTGGGAGATGAGGATTACCGCCGCACCGGCCACCCGGTTTTTGAGGGCGGAGCGGATTCTCATATCCGTTTCCGTGTCCACCGCGGAAAGACTGTCGTCAAAGATCATCACCGGCGGGTTGGAGGCCAGCATCCGGGCGATGGCGACCCGCTGTTTTTGCCCCCCCGAAAGGGTAACTCCCCGCTCGCCCACCACCGTTTCGTAGGCCTTTTCAAATTCCCGGATGTTTCCGTCCACCTGTGCCACCACGGCGGCGGCGTGGACTTCTTCCAGGGGAAGCCCCCCGGTCCCCGCGGCGATATTCTCCCGGATGGTCTTGGAAAAGAGGAAGGGCTCCTGGAGGCAAAGGCCGATGTGGCGGCGCAGGTAATCCCGGCTGATCCGCCTGATGTCTATGCCGTCGAGGGTAATGCGGCCGCCGCCTTCTTCCAGATCGTAGAGCCGGGCGATAAGGTGGACCAGCGTAGACTTGCCCGATCCGGTGGCCCCCAGAATCGCCAGGGTAGTACCGGGCTTGACGGTAAAGGAAATATTCCGCAGCACCGGGGCAGGGACTTCCGCCGCGTCCGCTTTCCCGGCGGAGTCCCCTGCATAGCCAAAGCTGACATTTTCGAAGCGGATCTCCCCCCGGATAAGGGGCCGCAGGGCATCGGGGGGATCGGTTTCCGGCTCCTCCGCCAGAATATCCCGGACCCGGCCGGCGGAAACCAGGGTTTTGGAAAGTTCAGAAAGAATCCGGCCCAACTGCCGGACGGGCCAGATCATCCAGTTGCAGTAGGTGTAAAAGGCCAGGAAGGTGCCGGGGGAAAGTTCCCCCTGGACGCTGCGGTAGATCCCCGCCCCCACGACGATCACCAGTTGGAGGCCGCTCATAATGTCCCCGGCCCCCCAGAACAGGCCCAGCAATTTGCCGGTAACGATCCAGATGTTCGCGTGGGTAAGAGTCTTGGCGGAAAAACGGCCCATTTCGTAGGATTCCCTGCCGAAGGCCCGGACCACCCGGACCCCGGTGTAGTTTTCCTGCGCGCAGGCCTGCATGTCCCCCTCCGCGGCGTCGGCCCGGGCAAATTCCCGGGCAACTTTTTTGAAGTAGAGAAGGGAAAACAAAAAAATGGGGGGAAGCAGAATCAGGGACATAAGGGACATGAAAACGTCCATAGAAAACATCATCACCAGGGCAATGACAAAGACTCCGAAGATCCGCAGTAATTCGCTCATCTGGTTCTGGAGAAAATTACGAATCGTGTCCACATCGGAGGTGCTGCGCTGGATAATATCCCCCGTATGGCAGCGTACATGCCACAGGTAGGGGAGCCGCTGGATATGGCTGTACAGCGTATTCCGCAGCCGCCAGGCGATGGTCTCCCCGATTTCGATGCTGGTGTAGCGCCTGGCGGCGTTGAGAAGGCCGGAACACAGGGCCGCCGCCAGGGTAAAAAGGCCGCAGATCCAGATGTTCCGCCGCAGAAATTCTGTTCCACCCAGGGAACCGGCCAGTGCCCGGACAAAGGCGGGGGCCGCCAGGGGCGCATCCCCAATAACCGAATCAATGGTGTAGCGGATGATCTGGGGGGAAATAAACGAGAAAACCACCGTGCCGATGGTGGCGGCGCAGCAAAAGGACAGAGAAAATAACCGGTCCTCCATAGCGGCCGCTATCAGCGCGGGGCGGCTCTTCTTCCAGGGCAGTTTCGTTATGAGTGATGCCACGTTAATCCGCGCTCCCCCGCAGGGCCAGGGCAAGTTCTTTCCACACCAGCCGGTCCCGTTCCGGGAGGGCGCGGAATTCCTCCTGCCTGCCATAGGCTGAAAGTTCGATAAACTGGTCGATTCGCTGTTTGAGACCGGCGAATTTATGATCGTGAAATTCGGTAATCCAGGGGGGCAGCTTCTTCCAGGATTCCAGAAGCTTGCCGTAATGGGGGGCGCAGAGTCCCTCCGAGCGGGTAAAAAGCCGCCTGAGTTCCTGCTCTTCGGAGCTTTCCCCTGCGGCCCCGGCAAGAAAACCCAGGTATTCGGTTTCGATGCGGTCCCGTTCCACACAGATGGGACAGCGTTCACTGCGCCGCCAGGGTTTCCGGCTTTTAAACGAATCGATCCGCTCTTCCAGAATATCCCGGCCCAGAATCGCCACGGCCAGGCCGTCCCGGAAGGATTCCAGATTCCGGGAATGGTAGCTGCAAAAGCCCCCGGCCAGGCGGTGGGCTTTGCGGAAGCTCCGATCCGAAACATGCTCAAAGAGCATGTTGTCGATATAGCGCTCCGCCCTGTCCCCCACGATTCTACAGAGGGGGCAGCCGCCTTTTTCACAGGCCTTTTCCATTTCAAAAAAATTTATATGCTTATCTACCGCCATGATACTTCCAATAGGTGATGTATGGGGGACCTTTAGTCCCGGGATTCCACGGCGCCGCTGCTGCGGCCGATGTAGACACGGGGACGGATTCGCCTTCCCCAAGGACCGGTAAAAAATCCGTTTTCCACAACTCCGGGAATCCGGTTGATGTATTCTTCAAGTTCCTCCGGGTCCGGCGCTTCCCGGAACACAATGTCCAACAGCAGATTCCCGTGTTCGGTGATCACCGGCCCGGCCTTACGCAGGGCTTCCCGCAGCGTTACGGCGGCCCCCAGCTTTTCCAGGGCCCGGCTCACGGCCAGGCGGGATTCGGGGATCACTTCCACCGGCACAGGAAAGCGGAGGCCCAGACGGGACACCAGCTTGCCTTCGTCCGCCACCACGGCGAAACGGCCGGAATTATAGGCGGCAAGTTTTTCGATCAGCAACGCGCCGCCGCCGCCCTTTATCAGCCGGTTTTCCGTATCGATCTCATCGGCCCCGTCAATAGTAAGGTCCAGGCCCCCGGACAATTCGGGGGAGTTAAGGCCGTAATGGGGGATGCCCAGCTTCTCACATTCCAGTTCAGTCTGGAAGCTGGTGGCAAATACCCTGATACCCTTTATATCCCCCGCCGCCAGCCGGGCCCCTACCCGGCGGACCACATGGACGGCGGTGGACCCCGTTCCCAGGCCCAGCCGTATACCGCTTGTAACAAGCTCGTCCGCAGCGCGCAAAGCGGCCTGTTCTTTCATCCCCTGGGAATCCATTGTGCAACACCCCTATATATTTACACGGTTAAGAAGGGTTGGAGGAAAATCTCGTTTGAAAAATTGAGCATACTGATACCGGGCCTGTCGGATGAGCATATCATACCCGTTGAGGACCGGACAACCTGCCGCCGCGGCCCGCTGCAGAAAGGGAGTCCTTTCCGGTTCGTAAACCAGATCCATGACGATTTCCTTTCCCGAAAAGGAGTACCGTTCCAGGGGGTCCCGGTCGGGGTTTCCCTCCATCCCCGCAGGGGTTGTCTGGACGATGATGTCGGAAAATTTCTCCATCTGGCTGATTCCCCCCTCGTCCAGCCCGCCCCACCGGAACTTGTAGGGGGCGGCAAGGCTCCGGGCCTTCGCCAGGGTACGGTTCAGGACCAGGGTCCTGGCCCCCAGGCGGTACAGTTCCGCGGCCGCAGCCCTGGCGGCGCCCCCCGCGCCGATAACCGTAACCTTCCAGCCTTTTAAGCTGGAAACGGCCCGCCCCGCAGATTTCCGCGGCGGGGGAACCATCCCGGCTTCATCCCCGCCGCCGGCATGCACCGTTCCGGCAAAGGCCAAAAGAGAATCGGAAAAACCCCGCATGTCCGTGTTGGTACCCTGCCAGCCCTGGGGACAGCGGGTAATGGTATTACAGGCCCGGATTTGTCCTACATCTTCCGACATGGAGCCCAGATATTCGAGTACCGCTTCCTTGTAAGGAACCGTTACCGATACGCCGCTTATGTCCAGTTCCTCCGCCAGGGCCATAAAATCCTTGAGGGAATCCGCCGGGAAGGGCACGTAGACGGCGCCGGCGGTTTCCAGAGAAAAAACGGTATTAAAAAACCGGGGAGAACCGGTTACGTTGAGGGGATAACCCACCACCCCGAACACCCTGGTGTCCGCGTTGATGCTGCGGAAACGGTACAATTCCACCAGGTCTTTGGGGCAGATCTGGCCCGGGGCGGCGCTGGGCTCCCCCTCCGCGCTGGTATACGTTATTTGGGAGCCGAGTTTTTCCGCAAGAATCCGGGTGAAAACCCCGTAACGGCCCATGCAGAGGAAGACTTTGTCCAGGTTCCGCTCCCGCCTGGCGGCGCGGACCATAGCCAGCGCATCGGCGGAGCCCCTTGCCAGGACGGCTATCTTGACGATCTCGTCCCCGGTCCTTAAAAGTTTCTGTATCTTCCCCGGAATATCTTCGTCAATGCCGTTCAGATTATGGGAGGAGCGGATGATGCGGGTTCCGAAGGTCCGGGCCGCCTCTTCCAGGCTGGGAACATTCAGGTCCTCCTCCAGGTCCACATAGGCAAAATTTTTCCGCCGGTCGGCCTCCGCAAAGGCCAGGCCCTGGGCCAGGAGCCGGATCCGGGAGGCCTCCCCCTGGGCATAGTTCCCCCCGTCCGTGTCCCGCCGGATGGTCAGAATGACCGGAAGCCCCGCCTGTTCGGGGAAGCGGCGGATCAAAAGACGCTCGTCCTGGTCCAGACAGTCCACCCGCAGTTCCGCAATATCAACATACCGGCGGTTCCGTTCCAGAATCTCCAGATCCCCGGCGATGGTTTTAGCAGTTAAGCACAGACAGATTTTCGCCATGATACTCCCTCCGGCGGGGCTTAAAAATCACTGCGGTACATGAAGATCTCCGCCACCTGGCCGGAATTCCCTATGTTTACCCGCAGATGTATGGGCCAGGGGCGGCCGCTGATGGGAAGGAGAAAATAATCTTCCCCCTCCTGGATGTTCTGTCCCAGGGCCAGGGGTACCGCCCTCCGGTTGTCCCCCACCCTGATGCCCCGGACCGCGGGGATTCCAAGCTGCCACACCCGGTCCCGGTAAACATAAAAATCCCCCTGGGGGTACACCAGCACCACATCGTCCTGCCACTCGTCCGTTCCCCGGACGGCGTAGACCTCCTGGGGAACTCCGAAACGGCTGTAGACCCCCTCCAGCGTAAGGCCGATAAGAGTTTCAGGTTCTAAAATTTCCCCCTCCGGGGCGGGACTTTCCTGGGCAGGAAGCAGGGGAAACACCCCCAATAGCAGCAGTAAACAGCCCAAGGGCCGGTAAATCCCCATGAAGCTACTTTACCTAAAGCCCGGACTCCGTGCAAGCGCAACCGCCCGGCAATTTTACTTTTAGCGAAAAAGACCCCTTGTCCAACAAAAAAATGGCTGCATTGCGAGCCTGTTGCAAATCTAAGGTTAGTTTCGCAATAGGCTACGGTAACTATGGACGAAAATAACGAAAATACTCTGCAATGCAGCCATTTTTTACCTTGATTAACCCCCTTTTTAAGCAAGGTTGCTTTTTTTAGGGGGGGGGAGAGACGCCCGAAGAATGTAACATGGGGTGCAGGCGGAAAAAAAGAGAGGGGACCCTATGGGGAAACGCTCTTTTTTTCCGGCCGGCAGGAAAGCCGATGATTTTATAGGCGTCTTTTCCATCGAAAAATTTTGTAAAAGTAAAATTGCCGGCAACCCCCGGAACCCCGGCCCGGTCTAAGTTGGTATGAAAGACACCATACAAACCCTGGGAGACTTATGTCTTGAGGGGGCCCGGCGCTTTAAGTCCCGGAAGGCCCTGGATTTCTGCCGGGGAGACCGGCTGCTGGAAACGGTGAATTTCAGGACCCTGGCCCTCCGGGCCGGTCAACTGGCGGCCCTTTTCCAAAGTCTGGGCGTCCGCCGGGGGGACCGCATCCTGATCCTCTCTGAAAACCGGCCCGAATGGCCTACGGCGATCTTCGGCGCGGCCCTGGCAGGGGCCGTTTCCGTGCCCGTCTCCGCCCCGGGCAATCCTCCCTCCGGCCTGGCCGCCCTCTGCGTTACCCGGCGGACCGCGGCGGCGGCCACAGCCCCCCATGTACCCCGGATCTACCTGGACAGCGGCTGGAGACAGCCGGCCGGCATTCAGGTATCTGTCGGAGGCGTGATGAAACAACTGCCCCTGGCCGGGGGGAATATCAAAACCGGCGGAACCGGGGCTGATGATCCGGCAATCCTCTGGCCGGACGGGGGGCAAAGCTCGCACGGGGAGCTCCTGTCCCTGGCGGCAGGGGCCCCGCGGCTATACCCCAGGGACCGGATTCTGCCCCTGTGCCCGCTGGCGGAAAAGGGCGCCCTTATCCTGGCGGTTCTGGCCGCAGTCCGGGGGGGCGCTTCGTTAAGCTGTGTCGAAGGAAGCCGGGGGGACGCGGAACCCGCGGAATTGCTGCGGGCCGCGGAATTACTGCGGCCCACGGTGCTGGCAGGAGAATCCAGTTTCCTTGAGGCCCTGTTCAGCCGGGACACTCAGGCGGAACGGTTTTTATCCGGGAATTCCTTTACCCGGCCCCTGGCGCGAAGTCTGGCGAACCGCCGGATCATCAAAGCCCTGGGGGGGAATGTCCGCTACTACGGCGTTACCGCCGGTCCCCCGCCGGGCAGGAAACTCGGAGGACAGATCAAATACATCGGGCCGATCTGATCTGGATTCAAAATAAGAAATGTTGTGTTACTGGAGCCTTTCCCAAAACTTCAATTTTGGGAAAACTATTTTAATCAGACTTAAAGATCCAGGGCATACTCATTTAAATAATCAGACCGGGAGCTTATACCAACTATTACATTATCAATGCTATACAAATACACAGCCTCAAATCCAAGCAGAGCAGCCTTTTCTTTGCTTGCAAAAACATACAGGGTATCCTGTTTAACCCCGCCGTGCGCCAAATATTCAATCTCCCTGCGTTTGTTGTCGTATATCGCCTTTGAATTTTTTCTGGCAAGATAGGCGTCATTAACGGTCATATTGTTATTCGTTGCCAGGTCAAGAAACGAGTATAATTTAAGATAGCCGTCAAGAAAGAATATGTGCTTGTGTGTTTTTGCAAGTTCCGGCCAAACAGGAGACTCCAATTCGGTATGCCAGAGTTTTTTTGCTTTAAAGCCGCCTCCTTTGGACATAAAATAGTCCTTCAAATCAACACCTTGCAGAATCACCAAAAAACTTAACACAAGAATTCCTTTTTTAAAAGAAAAGTTTTTGACTATCCACCATACGCAAAACAGAATACAGATATATATTATAGGCCATGTGTATCTTCCGGTACTCCTGAATACGCTCCACATCTTTTCTACCGGCGGTAGAATGGGATAGCTAAAAAGTTTATATTGGTTAAAGGTTACCACAGGCGACAAGGCAAACAGTAGAAAAGAAAGCAGAATCCCCAAAACATAAGGAGATTTTTTTAGCGGACTGAACAGTTCTTTGTATTTAAACCCGTTTATCCGATACAATTGAACAGAAAGAATCATAATGACCGCCGTTATAATACCCAGCCCCATATACGATTGCCCTTCGTATTGAAGGCGCATTGCAAGGGGCAAATCCTTTATAAACCGCGATATTCCCTGTGGATTTACAAACGCGTTAAGATTGGCACTGGCCGCGCCTAAACCGATATCCCACGCATCTACATGAGAATAAAAAGCGCCAAAACAGTACTATAAACAACATTGCAGCCGGTATTCCCGCAATAAGGAGCTGACTCCCCGGATTTTTTAAAATCAGACAGTTCCTCAATATATAAAAACACATAAAAATTATTACCATAGGAACAAAATATATATGTATCATTGCCGCCAGACAAATCAGGCCGCTCCATACCAGGACATCTTTTTTACAAGCCCCTCCGGGTTTTTTAAGGCAGGCCAGAATCATCAAAAGGATAATAAAATGCGCAGACAAAGACGTATGTCCATATATACGCTGCATCATAACCGTTGACAGTACAAAGAAAACTGAACCGATTATCGCATGAGCAGCGCCGCCGCCAATCCTTCTGATAAGCATCGCGCCAATTCCGCCCTGCAGGGTATAGCATATTATACCAAACAGGCCAAAGTATTGGAAATTCTCAGGCAAAACGGGGGAAAACATTTTGAATATGACCGCAAAGAGCGGGATAGAATCGGTATAAATTATTGATTCCTTAAAGGGATATACAATATTGTCCATTAAACCAAATGGGAAATACCATGACGAACTACGAAACAGCCGCCAGCCAAGGTAATGTTGCGATAGATCTCCGCCCGCCATCAGCCAGTCCGTATAGGTAAAATCAAGTATGATCGTTCCAAAGACAAAGATAAAAAACACCGCGCCAATCAGCCCGCCGCAGATAAAAACAAAAACATCCCCGGTTATAATTTTTGATTTTGTTATCTTGCCGCATATTTTAGTTAATCTGTCCGTGATTTGATTGAAAAGCCCATGATTCCTAACAATATGAATGATAACGGCAAGTAATAAAACAAAGAGAGGAAAGCGAAGCCTGTCATGCGCCCCGCGGCCGGCGGAAAACAGTTTATACAAGAACATATTCAGGACAAAACATATAATCAACAAACACAAACAGCCACCAGGATTTTTCCCGGCCAGAAGAAAAATCAGCAATAACGCAGCCGGCATGAAAAAAACATATCCGGTAGAAAATAAATAATTCAGCCAGTATTCCGGATTACCAAGCGTCCTGTGCAGAAGATTCTCTTCGACAAAACGTATAACAAGGCGTTCCACAGCAGGAAGCATTATAAGCACACAAGCGGTAAGCGCAATCGCTGATATACCAATCAACACGCGTTTTACGGATTTCCTGTTGAACATATCTTTTAGCCGTGCGGACATTTTTATTCCTTTTTTGCGGCGTCTTTTTTAAACACCACCAATCTTTGTCCCAGATAATTTATCCCCGTGAACAGGCACATTCCGGCAAGGAGAGCAGCGTTCTCCCGGATTTTTTGCGGACTATTTCGCAATACATAATTCATGGCCGGCTTTGAAACACCATAGGCGGTCAAATACGAAAAAGCTATGGTCAAAACAAACGCAATAACCATAAATGCCGACCAATGCCGGACACCAAAGGTAAAATACTTATTCAAAAAGAAACTTAAAACGCTGGTTAGGATATAGTTACAGGCCGATGAACACCAGTAACTTAAATGCGCGGCGTTGTAAAGCACAAACATTATCGCCGAACCAACCAGGGTATTGATCAAACCTACCATGATGAATTTGGGAACGGTACGGTCAAAAAAAACGGCGGCTTTCATCGTGCATCCTTGATAATATAATGGGGGCGCTGTTTGACTTCGGTATATGTTTTTGCCATATATTGCCCCAATATACCGGTGGTAAAGACCTGAATGCCCGAACAGAAAAGAATAATACATACCGTTGAAGCCCAGCCGTCAACCGGATCTCCCCACACCGCCTTGCGGATAATGATAAACAGGATAAACGCGATTGACACCATAAAAAGCAGAATACCAATAACCGAAGCAATTGCCAGCGGCTTTGAAGAAAAGGCAATAATGCCGTCAAGGGAATATAAAAAAAGTTTCCAAAGCGACCATTTTGTTTTTCCGCTTGTGCGTTCTATATTTTCATATTCAAACCATTTTGTCCTGAAACCTACCCACGGGAAAATGCCTTTTGAAAACCGGTTGTGTTCTACTACGGCTAAAACCGCCTCAAGATATTTCCGGTTCATAAGCCTGAAATCACGGGCGCCGTCAACAATTTCAATGTCGGCTATTCTTGCCATAAGCGCATAAAAACGGCGCGCAAAAAATGAACGCACCGGCGGTTCTCCCCGGCGGGTTATCCGCCGTGTTCCCGCGCAATCCGCCTCGCCTGAAACAACGGATTCGAGCATTTGAGGGATAAGCCGCGGCGGGTCCTGCCCGTCCGCATCCAGGGTTGCCACGTATTCTCCCCGTGCCGTCTGTAATCCAGCCAGTATCGCTGCTTCTTTCCCAAAGTTTCGTGAAAAGGATACATAATGAACGCGCCCGTCTTTTTGTGTGAGGTTTTTTAATATTTCCAGCGTTGCATCTTTTGAACCATCGTCTACAAAAACAAATTCAATATTTTTTCCGGTTTCCGGCGCCGAAAACATTTTTACCAGCTCATCATAAAAGATTTGTAACGATTCTTCTTCATTAAAGCAGGGGACAACCAGGGATAAATAAATTAATTCTTTGGACGGCGATGTATTATCTGTCAAGGGCGCCCCCTTGAAAAAACTGAATACGGTCCCCAAGTTACTTTGACTTTTGGGCGGTTCCGGGAAAGAGACAACGTAAAAGGGCAAGGGCAATTTTTTTTAAAAAATACTAGAGCCTGTCCCAAAAACTGAAGGCTTGGAATAGCCCCACTAAATAGAGAAGGCGGTTTTTCGGGGGGGGGGGGGGGGGCCGGAACCGTACCAACAGATAATTAATTGAGCCGGTTCCAAAATCGGTTATTTTGTAACCGGCTCTTGCAGTTTTTCGCCCTACGGGCTGCAAAACTGCGGTTTTTATAGGTTGCAGTTCCAAAATTTGACATTTTGGAACTG
>JAIRXT010000082.1 GCA_031268125.1 Treponema sp.
TCGGTCTCGAACTGGGGGGCCGCCCGGAAAAGATCCCCCAATTTCCTAAAGCCGTAATTGCGGGGATCGAAGTCTGCGGAACGCAGGCTGATCTTCTGTCCTACGCCGCCCAGATAAGCCCAGCCGGATTCGTCGGCCAGGTCGTCCACCACATCGTGCAGAAGTTTGAGCAGCCGCCGGTCGGGTTTGAATTCCTTCCGCTGCCGGGCTGCGGGTTTACTGTCGTCTTCTTCCGGCTCATCCTGGTTGTTTCGCAGTATTTCCGTGTAAATAAATTTGTCGCAGACCGACACGAATGCCCGCGGGGTCTTTTTTTCCCCAAAGCCGTAAACCGTGCGGCCGCTTTCCCGCAGCCGGGCCGCCAGCCGGGTAAAATCCGAATCGCTGGAAACAATGCAGAACCCGTCCAGCTTTTCGCTGTACAGCAGGTCCATAGCATCGATGATCATGGCGGAATCGGTGGCGTTTTTCCCGGTTGTGTAGGAAAACTGTTGTATCGGCTGTATTGCGTATTCCAGCAGTTTGTCTTTCCAGGACCGCAGATGGGTGCTGGTCCAGTCGCCGTAGATCCGCTTGACGCTGGCTACCCCGTATTTGGCAACTTCGTCCAAAAGCCCTTCGATAATCGACGCCTGTGTATTGTCCGCATCGATCAAAACCGCCAGTTTCGCCTGGCTTAATTCCACTTGTTGATTACTACTTGAAAACGGTAACAATGGCATAACATTCTCCTGGCTCCGGCGTGAGCAAAATTCTTAGATTTCAAACATCGATTTTTTTATCCGCCGCAAAAGGCTTATCTTCCCCAAGGGGATGCGTACCGTATCCCTGGAGGCGTCCCCGCCGCGGGAATCTCCCATCACCAGGATACTCTCCCCCCCGGATTTTTCCAGGGCCAGGGGAATGCCCGTGATTCGCTGCTCGCCGTCCGCAGCGGGCCATAGTACTTCCACGGGGAAGCGGGAAGCCAGGGCCTGTTTTGCGATGGAAGCCTTGCCCACGTAGTCCAGGTCCCGGGCTTCCAGCTTTTCGCCGCGGATAGAGGCGGAACTAAGCTGGGATTCGGTAAGCACCAGCCGCCGTTCGATACGGGAGGCCAGTTCATTCCGCTCGGCCGCGGCAAGGCGGCAGTTGGTCAGGGCCCGGCGGAAGCGTTCTTTTAGGGTTTCCGCCGCATCGCCGGGTTCCTTTGCGGAGGCCGCCGGAGCTTCGAAAAATTCCTGCGGATGGTCCTGTGCGGAAAGCCTGCTTACTGCCGGGTCCATGATGACCCCGGTCCGCCGGTACCCCAGCGGTATTTTTTCCGGGGAAGGGAAGGGGCCGCGGATTCCCCTGGTGAACGGACCCGGCGGGTCCTGCAGCGGAACCCCGGACCTGGCCTCCGCCTGCCCGGTATAGCGGGTAAAAATATCCACCCCGGCCTTGCGCAGGGCCTCCGCCGCCCGGTCCCCTGAATCGAGCAGGTACAGGCCCGGCGCCAGTTCCCGCCGGATCATGGTTCCCAGGGCTTCGGTTTCCGCCAGATAACGGCGTTCCGGGGACAGGGCAAGGACGGCCCCCTCAAACAGGGAAACTTCGGTAGAACGTTTTTCCCAATCCCGCAGTGTCCACAGGAGCGATGATTCCGGCGGCGCTCCTGAAAGCCGGGTCAACAGTTTTTCCATGTCCGCCGCATTCAGACCCTTCTCAAAACCCCGCAGGCAGGATTCCCGGGTTATCTCAAAGCGGAAAATCCGGCCGGTTTCCCGCACCGCCGTAAAGGAGGCCAGGGCCAGGACCCCGGTAAAATCAATGCCGGGGTACACCAGGCAAAAAAGAGGGGCGTCTATCACCAGAGCCGGCGATTCTCCGGCGGACTGCCCGTCCGGGGCTCCCGGCCCCACAGGAAGCGGGGCAAGACGGTAGCCCTGGGGTACGGCGCACAGCAGCCCCGCCTGTACCATCGCCGTACAGAGATTTGCCGCATCGATGCCGGATGCGGCGTTTCCCGGCTGCCCTCCGGGGGCCGGCCCCTGTCCCAAACTTGAAAAACCGGTGGAGGAATCACCGGTTTCCCGTTCCAGTAAAAAAAGGATGCGGCGCAGGGTTTGCAGGGGATAGACCTGGCTGGAGCTTAAAAGATCCGCCAAATTGCCGATAAGCCGGGCCAGACTGCGGATTTTGCCCCGGAGCAGTTGGGGCGCCGGTACAGGATCGGGCAGGATCATTCCCAGGCAGAGACCCGCCGCCCAGTAGATCAGCCGCTGGCGGGGTTCAAGGTCCCGAAAGGCCCCCAGAACGTAATCGTCCGGCCTAAGAGACTCCCCTTCCGGCATCAAACCGCCAAGGGAAACCGTGTCGGCTGCGCCCGGCGGCTCGGCGCAATCCGGCAGAGATCCCCATGAAACGAAACGGCACAAGCCCAGGTAGAGGAGACAGCGGATCGCCGGTTCCGGATCGAGGCCGGGAAAGATACGTCCGGCGGAATCCAGTACCTTTTTACGCAGACGGCTTTCCGCCCGGCGGTTGTCCGCCCTGCGGCCCTCCTGCTTGAAAATGTTCCCCTCATCCAGAACAAAGGAGATTAGGGCCGCAAAAAACCGGTCGTCCGGGGGAATAGTTACCGGGGAGCTGCCGGAGCCGTCCTCCTTATCCGGCAGGGAAGGAAAGATTCCCGACATGTTTTCCGCGATATCTTTGAGCAGGGGTTCCAGGACCGGATTCAAGCCCAAGCGGAACAGGGACCCTTCCCGGTACCGGTACAGGATGAACCGTTCTTCCAGATTGAGCAGCAGGGTAGTAACGTCTTCCCCGGCAAAAAACTGTTCCAGTTCCGCCGCTCCCGGGTTCCCCAGCAGGGCCACCGCCGCGATAACCTGGGCGTCCGCCTGGTCGATATAGGAGGCAATGTTCCGGCGAATGTCGTCCCGGGAAAGAAAGGCCGTCAGATCGGCAAGCAGGTTCTGTTTATTAAACGGAGTTTTTACATGACCAAAGACGCTCCGCAGCAGATCGAAAAAAACGTCCTCCGGCAGGGTCATCATTGCGGACTTCCATTCGTCCAATCCGTGAAAAATTCCCATTAGACAGCCCAGTGTTGGATGGAGTATTTGTAGCCCTGCTCGGCAAGGAACTTTTGCCGGTTGGCGGCGAAGTCTTCTTCTACGGTATAGCGGGACACCAGCGTATAGAACCACGCATTTTTGCCCCCCTTGGGCCGCAGGATGCGCCCCAGCCGCTGGGCCTCCTCCTGCCGGGAGCCGAAGGACCCGGAGACCTGTACGGCGCAGGATGCGTCGGGAAGATCGATGGCAAAATTGGCTACCCTGGATACCACGATCACCCGGACCTCCCCTTTTTTGAATGCGGCGTAAATCCGCTCCCGCTCGGGATTTGCCGTTTTTCCGGTAATCAGGGGGGCCTTGAGAATCCGGGCCAGAGATTCCAGTTGGGTAATGTACTGGCCAATCACCAGGATCTGATCTTCCCGGTGGTTTTCTACCAACTGCCGGGCGGCCTCCTCCTTGCGGGGGTTTTCGCTGGCGATACGATACTTTTCCCGGGGGGCGGCCACGGCATAGGGTATTTTGAGTTCCTCCGGCAGGTCCAGGCGGATCTCCGTGCAGACGGCTTCCGCAATCCAGCCCTTGTCTTCCAGGTCCTTCCAGGGCACGTCGCAGCGTTTGGGCCCTACCAGGCTAAAGACCGCGTCTTCTGCGCCGTCCTCCCGAATCAATGTAGCCGTAAGGCCCAGCCGCCGCACCGCCTGCAGTTCTGCGGTTACCCGGAATACCGGCGCGGGCAGCAAATGTACTTCATCGTAAATAATAAGTCCCCAGGACCGTTCCCGGAACAGGTGGAAATGGGGGAATTCGGCGCCCTTGTCGGGCCGCCAGGTGATAATCTGGTAGGTAGCAATGGTAACGGGGGCTACCGATTTGGAATCCCCCGTGTACTCCGCAATGTCATCCGGTTCCAGGTCCGTTTTATCAAGCAGTTCGTCGATCCACTGATGCACCGCCGCCACATTGGTAGTAAGAACCAGGGTGTTGGTTTTCAACAGGGACATAACGATCATGCCCACCACCGTTTTGCCGGAGCCGCAGGGCAGCACGATGACCCCATAACCCGTGCCGGGGCCCCCGTCCCCATAAACCGAGGCCGCCGCGTCCAACTGGTAATCCCGGGGGGCGAAAGGCCGGCCGGCCCGGCTCGTCTGCCGAAGCTCCACCTGGAGGCTTTCTCCGGTTACAAAGGGGGCCTCATCCCGGACCGGCCAGCCCAGGCGGATAAGTTCCTGCTTCACCGTGCCCCGGTCGATCAGCCGCAGGGAGAATCCGCCCTTCACCGGCAGCAGGTAATTCCCCAGAGCCCTGGCCGCCGCAATTTCCCTGACAATAGCCTCGTCCCCGCAGAGCAGGAACAGAGTTTCCGCATCACCGGAGGCTACCATGCGTATTTTCCCGTAACGGGACATCGTATCGGAAAAACCTTCCAAAATTCCGGAAGGTATGTCGTAGCGGCTGTACGTGTTAATGGTGTTAACTATATCCCCCGGTGAAAGCCCCGCGCTGGCGGCATTCCACAGGGAAAGGGGAGTAATACGGTAGGTATGGATATGCTCCGGGGATTTTTCCAGTTCCGCAAAGGGCATAATCGCCGCCCGTGCCTCTCCCGCTCCGGGGGCATGTACATCAAGAAGCAGGGTACGGTCACTCTGCACAATCAGGGGCTTAAACAAACCGGCCTTTTGACCGGTCCCATTAGGGGGTTCATCCGTAACCATCCCTATAATTATAGCTGAAATGCGGGAAATTACTATACGGCTCCCTTGTTCCACCAGGGCAGGGGTAAGGCTCCGGGGAAACGCATGTAGAATCCGCCTTCGCTATTTTCAATACGCTCCGGCGGGGAATTCCATATGTTTTCCCGGATCCTTACTCCTGCCCTGCGGTACACCAATACGATTATTCTGTAGGCCGGGGACCGGGCTATGCGCCAAAAATCATATTGGGTATCCAGAGTACCAGATCGGGCAGGAATACCAGTATTGCCAGTTCCAGCAGAACCGCTGCCAGGAAAGGCAGACTCGCCTTGGTATATTCCTCCACCGGACAGTCGATAATCCCGCATACCGTATACAAGGCCGATCCAACAGGCGGGGTCATTACCCCCAGGGTAACTACCGTGGCCATGAGTACGCCGAAGTGGACCGGGTCAATGCCGACACTTTTTACCATAGGCAAGAAAATCGGCGTTAAAAGCAGGAAATTTACGTTACTATCCACAAACATACCGGTGATAAAAAGGAAACCAATCATGATGAGTACCAGGGCCTGGGGATTTTCGGTGATGCCGAAGATCAGGCTGCTCAGGACTACCGGCACTTTTTCCCAGGTAATGGCGTAACTGAAAGGCCCGGACATGGCGATAATCAGCATGATGGCGCCGTTGTCTTTCAGCGTAGTGATAAGGGCTTCTTTGAAATTCTGCCAGGTTAATTCTTTGTAGACGAATTTACCGATAACGAGGGCATAGACCACGGCGAAGGCGCCGGATTCCGAGGGTGTAAATACCCCAAAACGGATCCCTACAATGAGGAGTACCGGAAAAAGCAGAGCCCATATAGATTCCCTAAGATTTGCCAGGATTTCCATTAGGGTGAGTTTCGGCGCTTCGGGCCTGGGCGGATCGTAGCGCTTGATTCGGGAAGTAATCGTGGTGGTGGCCATCAAAAAAGCCATCATCAGGACGCCGGGGATAAGCCCCGCCGCAAAAAGCCGTCCGATGGAAACTTCCCCCACAAAACCAAAAATGATAAGCCCCAGGCTGGGGGGAATGGTTGCGGTAATAAGGGCGGTAATACAGTTTACCGCGCAGATATACCCCTTGCCATACCCGATCCGCATCATCTCCGGGGCCAGTATCCGGGTTTCCATTGCAGCATCGGCAGTGGCCGATCCCGACACGCCCCCCATGAGGGTACTCAACACCACGCTGATTTGGGCCGTGCCCCCGTACATACGCCGGGTCAAGAGGCGGGCCAGGCTTAAAAGCCTGCTGGTGATCCCCGACACGTTCATTAAATTCCCCGCGAAAATAAAAAACGGCACGGCGAGGAACGCAAAGGACTGGCTCTGGGAAATGATCATCTGGGTGGCCGTCTCAAAATTGAGATACCCCACAGAAGAAAAATATGCAAACCCCGCGATACCAATCACAAAGGCAATGGGCATGCCCATTATCAAAAAAAGGACAAAACAGATAATCAATAAGGTCATGCCGCTCCTCCCGCTGTTTTATTTTCATTTGCGTTAAAGCTCAAAAAAGAACGCCGTATTTTTAATATAGTGGACAGGGCCATGGACAAGGCGGCAGTTACCAGACTCATGGTAACCAGGGAAAAGGGAATTGGTATGGACTGGTATGTCCGCAAACGCTCAATTATCGCCAGGCGGCTGCCGAAAACGATAATAAGCACCAGGGCACAGAGCGTAACCAGATACAGCGCTATTTCTATAATTTTCTGAATTTTGCGGGGTAACCGGCGGGTTATAAGGTCAACCCCCACAAGTTTACCTTCCCGCCAGGCAATATCGGCCCCCAGGAAAGCGGTCCACGCGAGGAGAAACAGGGCAAGGTCAATATTCCAGGACATGGAGATCCGGAAAAATCGCAGAATGGCGGACAAAAACACAAAAGCTACCAAAAACATAAAACCAACGCTGCAGATGGCTACTTCGGCCTTGCAAAGGGCGTGATATATTTTCCGCATAAAACCACCTATAGAAATGAATATTCAGGTAAGAATTGAGCCGGTTCCAAAATTGGTTATTTTGTAACCGGCTCTTGCAGTTTTTCGCCCTATGGGCTGCAAAACTGCGGTTTTCATAGGTTGCAGTTCCAAAATCTGACATTTTGGAACT
>JAIRXT010000121.1 GCA_031268125.1 Treponema sp.
AATGGACTTGTTCGACAACCTATTTGACTGAACCCTATCGGGTTCGGGTTGTCTGCTAACCTTTGGTTAGCTTGCAAGTCTCGCAAAAGGCTTTGCCTTTTGCTGTTTTTATATGGAAGTTGTTCAATAACTGAAGTTATTGAACAACTCTATTAAGAAAAAACAAGGAACCGCCCTGTCCGGCCGGACGTCGGACAGGGTCCCTGTGGGGGAGGATTATATGAGCGGTAATTATGGGAGGAGTGCTTCCAGTCCTTCCTTGAGGGAGACCCTCGCCAAGGATTTTTACCAGAACAAATACAAGTACCTTATTATTCTTCCGGTATTGGTTTATTTTATTATCTTTGCGTATAAACCGATATACGGCCTCTTGATTGCCTTTAAGGATTTTAGGCCGAACCTGGGCATGGATCGCAGCCCCTGGGTGGGCTTGAAACACTTTATCAGTTTTTTCAGGGACCCTTACTTTTTCAGGCTTATACGGAATACGCTTTCCATCAGCATCCTCAATATCCTGTTTGGTTTTCCTGCCCCAATCATTCTGGCCCTGCTTCTCAATGAAATACACAATGCGGCATTCAAACGGACCGTTCAGACCATTACCTACATGCCCTACTTTATCTCGATGGTAGTGGTAAGCTCCCTAATCCGCACCTATACTTCCGGGTCGGGCATCTTCTCCCTGATTGCCATACTCTTCGGCGGAACCGGGAAGAATTACCTGATGTATCCCCAGTATTTTTATCCGATTTATGTTATTTCCGACATCTGGCAGGGCATAGGATGGAATTCCATCATCTACCTGGCGGCCCTGTCGGGGATCGATCAGCAGCAGTACGAAGCGGCGATAATCGACGGGGCGGGAAGGTTCCGGCGTATGTTCAACATTACCCTGCCCAACCTCCTCCCCACCATCATGGTTCTTTTTATCCTGCGTATGGGGGGCATTTTAAATGTCGGTTTTGAAAAGATCATTCTTCTCTACAACCAGAATATCTACCAGGTTGCCGATGTAATCTCCACCTACGTGTACCGGCGCGGTATTTTAGAGGCCGCCTTTAGCTATGCCAGCGCGGTTGGGCTTTTTAATTCCCTGGTCAACGTCTTGTTCCTGGTAACAGCCAATACCATAAGCAGGAAATTTACCGAATCGAGCTTATTTTAGGAGGCGGGCTATGCGGAACATACTAAGTAGAAAATCTACCGCGGATATTATCTTCGATGTGGTGAACGCGGTTATTATGTTTGCCCTGATGTTTGTTACCCTTTATCCCATGTACTATGTTCTTGTTGCATCGGTAACCAATAACCTGGCTCTTCTGTCAACTCCGGGTTTTCTCTGGTACCCCAAAGGTTTTACCATTGGTTCCTTTAAGCTTGCCTTTACCCACCCCCTCATCGTAAGCGGCTATAAAAATATCCTTTTTATCATGGTAGCGGGACTCTCCGTAAACATACTGCTTACTCTGTTTACCGGTTTTTTCCTGGCCTCCAAGAATGTGTTTTTTAAAAAGCCCGTCCTTTTTATGATTCTTTTTACCATGTTTTTTAACGGGGGGATGATCCCGAATTATCTTAATATCCGCAACCTGGGCCTCTACGATACCCTGTGGTCGCTGATCCTTCCCGGCGCAATAAGCGTGTACAACAGCATCATCTGCAGAACAGCCATAGAAGCGATTCCCGAAAGCCTTTCAGAATCCGCCCGTATCGACGGCGCCAACGATCTTACCATCCTTTTCAAAATCATAGCCCCGCTCATAAAGCCCACTATGGTAGTATTACTCCTCTACTACGGGATAGGGCACTGGAATTCCTGGTTTTCCGCTTCCATCTATATCAGGGATAACTACAAACTGCCTATTCAGAACGTGCTTCGGGCCATCCTCATTGCCAATTCGGATATTCTCAATTCCGCGGCTACCGAAAACGACCAGATTAACCAGTTTGCCGAAACCATAAAATACGCCGCCATCGTAATTACCACCGTACCGGTACTGTTTATATACCCCTTTCTGCAGCGTTACTTTGTCAAGGGCGTGATGATAGGCGCGGTTAAAGGGTAACACGCGGAAAAACCGTACACCGGGGATGGTTCATATAAATTCCCGGTTGAAAAGATAGAGGAGCGGAACAATGGCAGCAAGCATGAACAATTTTGATTTAACCGGCGGCGATTTACAATGGGCGCAGGACGTATGGACCCGGACCCGCGCTAAAATTGAAGCGCAGTGCGGGCGCGTCGGCTCCGGGATTCCCTATATTGCCCGGGACGGCAGATACGGAGACAAGGCGGCCGAAAGCATTTATTGGTGGACCAACGGATTCTGGCCGGGCATACTCTGGCTTATGTACGCCGAAACGGGAAGCAAAACCTGCCGGCGCGCCGCAGAGGCTGTGGAAACAAGGCTTGATACGGCCCTGGCAGGATACGAGGGGCTTCACCATGATCTGGGGTTCATGTGGACTCTGTCGGCGGGCATGGATTTTAAGCTTACCGGGAATCCCCTTTCCAGGGTCCGCGCGCTCCATGCCGCCAACCTTCTGGCGGGCCGGTATAATCCGCGGGGGCGTTTCATACGGGCCTGGAATAAGGGGCATAGCGGGTGGATCATCATCGACAGCATGATGAATCTTCCCCTCCTCTATTGGGCTTCAAAAGAAATTGAAGACCCCCGGTACAGGTACATTGCCCAGGACCATGCGGATACCGTCTTAAAATACCTGGTAAGGCCCGACGGTTCCTGTAATCACATCGGCATTTTGGACGTGGATACAGGCGCCCTGCTCGAAACCCCCGCGGGGCAGGGTTTTGCCTCCGGTTCTTCCTGGAGCCGGGGACAGGCATGGGCCCTCTACGGTTTCGCTTTAAGCTATGCCCATACCGGGGAGCGCAGATACCTGGAGACGGCCCTGCGTATTGCCCGTTATTTTACCGGGGAAGTTTCACGGTTTGGTTTTACGCCCCCCGTGGATTTCCGCGCCCCGGAAGAACCAAAGAAGCTGGATACCTCCGCGGGGATGATCGCCGCCGCGGGCCTTCTTTTTTTGGCGGGAATCAGCGAAAATGCCGAAAAGGATTCAAACTTCGGCACGGCCATGAAATTATTAAAAACTGCCGAGGCATCCTATGCCGACTGGGATACGGGGAGGGATTCTATCATTCAAATGGGAACCGCCCAATATCACGGAAAACCGGAGGAATGCCACGTTCCGCTTATTTACAGCGATTATTTTTTTATGGAATCGGTGTACCGCCTTCTGCATCCCGGTTTTGAGATTTGGTAAGGCGGCGGTAACATGACGGGAAACAACACGTATGGAAAATGAATACCGGAAATGGTACGGCGAAAAAAGGTGCAGAAAAGCGCTGGAAAGCTTTGGGGAAAAGGGCTGGAATACTTTTTATGCCGAAACCCCGGAAGAAGCAAAAACCATTTTGTTTGATACCTGCCTCCCCAAAAATGTTTCCGTGGGCCTTGGCGGCAGTGAAACGCTCAAGGTCATGAACGTGCTTCCCGTACTGCGGAACGGGGATTACAGGCTCTATGACAGATATAACACGGCGGATCATTTTGCGGTGTGCCGGGAAAGCCTGATGGCGGATTATTTCCTGACCGGGGCCAACGCTTTGACCATGAACGGCGAAATGGTAAACCTGGATTGTTCGGGGAGCAGGGTCGGGGCGATGGCTTACGGCCCCGCCCGTATAATTGTAGCGGCGGGGGTCAACAAGATTACCGCCGGCCTGGACGAGGCTATGGCGCGGGTCAAGGCCATAGCGCCCATGAACTGCAGACGGAACAGCCATAAAACCCCCTGCGCCGAAACAGGAATTTGCCTTGACTGCAACATCCCCGACCGTATGTGTAATCATCTGTTGATTACCTTCAACGCGAAAAAATTCGCGGGTAAGTATACCCTTATCCTTGTAAACGAAGACCTTGGATTTTAGCGGAATGAAGAACAGGGGATGTTATCCCTTTGAAAGCTGGCTTTAACAGTGAGGACAATTATGAAACTTGAGATTCGTTATGCCGAACATCCTGATGACGCGAAAAACTACGACACTAAAACGCTGCGGGATCATTATCTTCTTGAAAAAGTTTTTCTCAAAGACGAGATAAACCTCTGTTATACCCACAGCGATCGTGTGGTTTTTGGCGGAGCCTTCCCTGTGGAAAAAAAATTACGTCTTGACGGGGGCAAGGACTTCGGAAGCGATGTATTCCTTGACCGGCGGGAATTGGGAGTTATCTGTATAGCGGGACAGGGAACCATATCGGCCGGCGGGACAGAATACCCGATGAAGAAAGGAGACGGCCTTTATATCGGCAAAGGAATAAAAGAAGTAATTTTTTCCGCGGCCGGACAGAATAATCCCCCTAAATTTTACCTTGCCAGCGCTCCTGCCCATACCGTATATCCGGTGGTTTTTATCCCTATAGAAAAAGCCAATCCGCGAAAACTTGGGGACCCGTCAACCGTGAACGTGCGAACCATTTATCAGTACGTGCACCCCGCGGTCTGCCAAAGCTGTCAGCTTGTTATGGGAATGACCGTACTTGAAGACGGTTCCGTCTGGAATACCATGCCCTGCCATACCCATGAGCGGAGAATGGAAGTTTATTTTTATTTTGACATGGACGATAACGCCGTTGTGTTTCATATACACGGACAACCAAATGAAACCAGGCATATTGTGGTTAACAACGAGCAGGCGGTAATTTCCCCTTCCTGGTCCATTCATGCCGGCGCGGGGACAGCGGCCTATACATTCATCTGGGCTATGGCCGGTGAAAACCAGGCATTTGACGACATGGATACGGTTAATGCCGTAGATTTAAAGTAGAGAACAATCCCGGCCGTACGGAATTAAGGAGAACACCGCGATGAATATTCTAGATTCATTCAAACTTGACGGGAAAACGGCGGTTGTAACCGGCGCGGGCCGGGGGCTGGGACAGGGTATTGCCATAGCCCTTGCCCAGGCGGGGGCGGATGTTCTGGGTGTGGGAACCGCGGAAAATGCCAAAGAAACGCAGGCCCCGGTCGAAAAAACGGGGAGAAAATTTATGTGGAAGCGGGCAAACCTTGTTTCCTGCGAACCCGTTGCCGGCATTTTTGACGAGGCGGTTAAAACTTTCGGCCATGTTGATATTGTGGTGAATAATGCCGGGATTATCAGGCGCTCCGATGCGGTTGATTTTACCGAATCCGATTGGGATGATGTAATTAATCTAAATTTAAAAACCTTGTTTTTTATGTGCCAGGCCGCTGCCCGGCAATTCATCAAACAAAAAAGCGGCGGCAAGATCATCAACATCGCCTCCATGCTTTCTTTTCAGGGCGGTATCCGGGTACCGTCTTACACCGCATCAAAGGGGGGCGTTAGAACTCTGACCATGCTGATGGCAAACGAATGGGCTAAATATAACATCAATGCCAACGCTATCGCTCCGGGGTATATGGCAACCGATAATACCAGGGATCTTCGGGAGGACAAAGGGCGGAGCGAAGCCATTCTGGGCCGCATTCCTGCAGGCCGTTGGGGAACACCGGAGGATATAGCCGGGGCGGCGGTTTTTCTTGCATCTTCCGCTGCGGATTACATAAACGGCTATACCCTGGCGGTGGACGGCGGCTGGTTAGCGCGGTAACAAAGCCCTGCGCTCAACCTGCCAGGCCGCCGGTGTAGTCCCGCAGCGCGGCCGCAACGGTGCCGATGTCTTCCCGGGATACGCCGTTGTGGGTAACAAAACGGTATTCCCCCGCCGATGCTCCCCCGATCTTAATATGCCGTTCCCGCATGAAGGCCGTAAATGCGCCGTCGTCAAAGCCGGGGATCGCGGTTTTCCAGAACACCATGTTGATCCGGATCTTCTCCCGGTCCACCTGGACGCCGGGAATTGCGGCAAGGGCTTCTCCCAGGAGGCGGGCGTTTTCGTGGTCCGTTCCCAGGCGGCGTGTCATCTTTTCCAGGGCGATGATGCCGCAGGCGGCCAGCACCCCGGCTTGCCTCATGCCGCCCCCCAGGATCTTCCGGTTATACCGGGCCCGTTCCACAAATTCCGCCTGGCCGCAGACCAGGGAACCGACGGGAGCGCAGAGTCCCTTGGATACGCAGAACATCACCGAGTCGGCGCAGGCGGCTATATCGGCGGCGGAAACTCCCAAGGCCAGGGCGGCGTTGAAGATCCGGGCGCCGTCCAGGTGGACCTTGAGCCCCAGTTCACGGGCCGTTTCAAAGGCGGCCCGCAGTTCCGCCGGGGGAACCACATCCCCGCTGCCCAGGGCGTTTTCCAGGCACAGCAGGGCGGTCCTGGGATAATGGACATTCCCGCCGGGCCGGACCAGGCGGCGGACGTCGGCAGCGCGGATCACCTGATCGGGGTTATCCGCCAGGGCGTAGGCGACCCCCGACAGCCTGGCCGCCGCCCCCGCCTCGTGGCTGACAATGTGGCTGGCGGCCCCGGCGATAATCTCGTTCCCCGGCCGGGTATGGGTCATGATGCAGAGCTGGTTCCCCATAGTCCCCGAAGGGACAAACAGGGCCGCCTCCTTGCCCAGGATCCGGGCCGCCAGTTCTTCCAGACGGTTCACGGTGGGGTCATCCCCGTAAACATCGTCCCCCACCTCGGCGGCGGCCATTGCCTCCCGCATCTCCGCCGTGGGCAAGGTTACCGTATCGCTGCGTAAGTCGATTGTTTTCATGGGGCGCTCCTTAAACCGGGGTTCCGGGGTCCTGCCCCAGCGGGAATATCATAGCACAGGGAACAGTAATGACGCCATGCATGCAGGGCGCAGGGCAGGGCTCCTGCATTTACTTTTGTCCCCCGAAGGGTAAAATAAACCTATTCTTGGGAGGGGATAGTATGGACATAAGCGGATTAGCCAAAAAGATCAAGGAAATACCGGACTCC
>JAIRXT010000017.1 GCA_031268125.1 Treponema sp.
TGGTGTGAATGCCCGGCGCTTACAGTCATCCCCGGGATCGGCGGCAGATATGTTGTCGGCAGACTATAATTCCATAACCGTAAGGAATTACCGCCTTCGCCGTAATAGGCGGGAAGGTAGGTGCGCGCTTCGTAGCGGTCCATGGGGTCGGCATTGCCGTCAAAACGGAGGCCCCCCACCACGTTAAAGAGGCCGGTCTTATATTCACCCGCGATGCCGATTTCTTTAACAGCGTCTTCGATTTTCGGCCACTCAACATCTCTCTGCTGAACTTCGTCGCCGGCAAAGGGAGGCAGCCCAAACCACTGGAACCCGACATTAAGCCCTTCAATAGGTTTAAATTCCATCCGCAAGGAAATATGCTTTTCATCGGTAAAGCGGAACGGAGAGCCGTAGCCTTCGGTCTTCCAGACTTTGCTGCCCGGCATATATAACATTTCATCATATGTTCTGCCGACGGTCATCTTGACCTTATCGTTCAAGGCGGAGAGCCAAAAACCGGCATAACGCAGCTCTATCCAGGGTTGATTATAGTCGGGGGCGTTCATTTTTCTGCCAAGGTCACCGCCCATGGGGAGTTCGTTCCAGGTAAAGTTATCTATGCCGTAGTTCTGCGACCAGAGGGTGGTAAAAAAACCAAATTGCATACCGTTTGCGCCGGGAATATCGCCTGAGTTGTAGTGCAGATCAAGCTCGAAGCGGTTTTCCTGCCAGCTTGGGTTTATGAACCCCAAGCGCCAGTCATCGTCAAGGGTGGTGTCCTTTTGCGCCGCGATGCCGGTAAGGATCATACCGTCAATACTCAGGGTCCCCATACCGAACACCGACATTACGTTGGGTTTCGGCTGCGGCATCTGCGGCATCTGGGACTGCGCCGGGGCCTGCTGCGCCTCTTGTTCCAGATCCACCGCAAGCGATTCTGCCTTGGCTTGCTCCGAGTCCGGCGCCGTTTCCTGGGCCATGAGATAGCCGCTTGTCAGGACCAGCGCAAAGAGCATACATACCATTTTTCTCATAACTAATTCCTCCTAAAAATATGGTTGTTACGCCGACGGTAAAACTTGCCATCAGTGTATGAATGATTTTCAGGGGGTTTTTGGAAAAGGTGTTAGCACATAATTGGTAAGTTTTAGCATAAACATGAAAAAATCGCTTTTTCGATGCCGCTTTTGGGATTGGAAGGCCGGGTACTTACCCAAGAACCCGCTCACCGGTTCGCGGGGGAGTGAAGGCTAGCAGCCTGTCGTACTTGTAGATTTTTGCGCCATCAGTAACGCAAAAATCCCGATTATCGGGGCTGCTTACGCAGTTTGCAGGGTAAAAACCCGCCTTAAAAGAATTAACCACAACGGACACGAAGGGGGAAAGTAAACGCCCTATGCACTGAGCCTTACCCAATGCGTATTGAATTTAGATGATGTATATGCTATGATTTACCTCATGGTTATTAAGCAAACGGTTGAGATTCCGGCAAACCGCCGCCTTCATCTGAATTTGGAACTTCCCTTTACGGTTCCCGCAGGCACAAAGGCTCAGGTCGCGATCAATATCCCCGCGCCTGAAAATTCCGCGCCGGATATGGAAATAAAGTTTTTCCGGGGCATATTGAAAGGCAAGGGCATTAGCCTTGAACGTTTCAGGGAAATGCAGCGTGAAGACAAAGCCATTGAAGACGCCGCGGATGAGCGCCGGAAATGAATTACGCCCTTGACGCCTGCGCCCTTATCGCGTTTCTCAATGACGAGGAAGGCGCGGACTCGATTGAAGAACTGTTGGATAAATCCCTTGCGGGGGACGTTTCCCTTTCCATGAGCATTATCAACCTGTTTGAGGTATATTACGGCGAATTACGGGATAAAGGCGCGGAGATTGCACAGGTTGTACTTGATATGGCGCGGCATTATTCCATAAATATTATCAACACGATTTCGGAAGGAGTCTTTCACGAAGCCGCCCGCCTCAAAGCGAGGTATAAGGTTTCGGTTGGAGACTCTATTGGCCTTGCAACCGCCGCTGAATTGGGCGGGTTGTTTGTCAGTTCCGATCATCACGACCTTGATATAATAGATCGGAGTGAACCCGGCAGATTGTATTGGTTCCGTTGATATTTCCCGGCGGTTGACCGAAATCCTTTAGCATGGCGGAGGTTACTATGAATATTTATGATTTTACGGTTAAAAACAACAAGGCCGAATCCGTTTCCCTGTCGGTATACAGCGGCAAGGTGCTGCTGGTGGTAAATACCGCTACCCGGTGCGGCCTTACGCCCCAGTACGAAGCGCTTGAGGCTCTCTACAAAAAATACCGGTCAAGGGATTTTGAAATTCTGGACTTCCCCTGTAACCAGTTTGGAGGGCAGGCCCCGGAAAACGATGATGGTATCGCGGAATTTTGCACGACTAATTATGGCACGACATTTCAGCGGTTCGCCAAAATCGAGGTAAACGGTGAGAATACCGCCCCCCTCTTTATCTGGCTTAAAGAAAACGCGCCGGAGGAAGGGGCCGATGAATTTTCCAAGGCATTTGAGGAACGTATAAAACCTTACTCACCATTTACCGGACCCGGTGAAATAAAGTGGAATTTTGGAAAGTTCCTGATCGATAGAGACGGAAATATCCACGCCCGCTACTCTCCGGCTGTTGTACCGGAAAAAATCGCGGGGGATATTGAATCCCTGCTGTAGCCATGGGAAAAGTCCTTGAACTCCTGGGAAATACGGTTCAATGTTTCGGGGTTCAAATACAGGTTTTTGTTGAACCATTATTAGACTTGACCGGTTTTGACGGCGGCCTTCGTTCCCGGCTGTTTCAAAATTATGATACCGG
>JAIRXT010000025.1 GCA_031268125.1 Treponema sp.
AAAACTGGTACGGAACATCTGTCCCGCGTTAACTCGTTACTATCTGAAAACATTCAGAGTTTTTGCGGTGTTAGAGTTCTTGGAGGTTTGTGATATTTCCAATCCTAAAGGAGTATAGAGGGGAACAACTGCCGGCTGAGGCACCGGGTAAGGCGGGTATTTCGGAGGACCTGTTGTTTCTCGAAGAGTATAATTAATCACTGGAAAGCGTTTGACACGGCTTTCTTTTACATCAATTATGGCTTCGTTTAAGGCCCGTCATACTTTGTGGATCACCACCAAAAGTTTTTCCTTTCTTCTGTAACACGGGGCGCCGGAAACTTGCTCCCGGCATAGCCATTGCCGTAGTTTTGGAACTGGCTCACATGCCTTTAGAATTCAGGGTAGTAGTTCTCTAAATAAGCTTGTGTTCCCTGGCGGCTAGGCTAAGGGCGCTGTTCCAGCAGGGCTGGGTAAGGTAGACCTGCCGGATCTTGGGATCGTCAATCCGGCTTGCCCGGCGCTGGAGCCGCTTAAAAGCCATGCTGACCGCGGTGTTCATGTCTATCTGGGCGGCGCCGGATTCCTGCAGGACCTGGTACCATGCGTAAAAGTAAAACGCATCGCTGGGGTCCGTTTCCGAAAGCCGCTCATCCCGCAGGATCCGCTGCATGATCTTCATGGCCTCCGCGCCGCCGCCGGAAAGACGGCACAGGGCAAGGGCCCGGTAGACCAGAACCATCCGGTCCCAGAATTCCCGGGAGGGCAGGAGCAGGAGTTCGCACTGGGCAAAGCCGCTGTGCCAGTCGGGCTGTTCGGTGTAGACAAAGCTTTCGCCCGGCAGGGACTCTGTCAGGGCGGCGGCAAGATCCGCGGTTCGTGCATAGTCCCCCGCCAGATAAGCGCCTTCGATCTCAAAAAGTTCCACGTCGATGCCCCCGCACGCGGGCTTGGGCAGGAGGGGGTCCCGGGAGTAGATACGGGCCCGGTAGACCCAGGCTTCCAAAAGGGAGAGTTTTGCCGCGGCGGGGTTCCCCGCGGGATTCTTCGCAACATCCTGGAAAATTTGCAGGGCGTCATCGTAGTATCCCAGATCAAAGGCAATTTTACCCTGGAAGAAACGGGCCCGGTCGGCCCATTCCGCCCGCCCGGCCTGGACGGCGTGGTTTTCCGCAGCCGCCGCAAGATGCCGTGCCCGGGACAGGTTGCCGAACATGGTTTGGGCGGCGGCGGCATAGTAGGACGCCAGGGCCAGTTCCCCGTAGTCGCCGGATTTTTCCGCGTGTTCCACCGCAAAGCCCGCGTACTCCACGGTTTCCCCCATCCGCTGCCTGGCAAGGTTCACCAGGGAAAACAAACGGTTGGATTGGGCAAGCCCGGACCAGGGCGTATTCTGGCTTAACACAAAGGCTTCTTTGATTGTTCCCAGGGCAGAATCGATATCCCGCACCCCCAGGTGGTAGGCCGCGGTATTCACCAGTACCTGGGCCTTGAAGGGGGGATAGATCAGCTTCTCTTCGGGGGAATTGCGGAAGGCTTCCCTGATGTCCCCGTCATTCCCGTTCAGCAGGGCTTTGAGGGTGTTGAACAGATAGCCCACCGTGAAAGCCCGTTCCGGGCCGACGATGGATTCAAGCCTTCCTTCCTCAAGGGCCCTGCCGATTCCGGCAAACGTACCGTTGGCCATGTCGGTAAGTACCGATTTAAGGATAAGCTCATCCCCCCGTTTAATTGTTTTGAAGACCCCCGCCCCGTTCCCCAGGTCCGTCAGAGCCTCCAGCAGGGCGAAACAGGGGCGCAGGCGATTGGAAAAGGCCCAGTCAAGCAGCCGGTCCCGGACCATACAGCGGATCATATCTTTCCGCTCCGCCAGGACTGCCTCGGCCTGGGAAAGAAAATCCCTAATCCGGGGCCGGGGGTCCTGGGGATCATCCACCAGGCCGGAACGGCTCAGTATGTCCAGGGCCCGGGCGACCATTGCCGGAGACTTGCCCCCTTCGGTCAAAAGGCGGGGAAACAGGGGGCCGGGGAAATAGCGGCCCAGCAGGGTAAAGGCATAGCCGATTTCCCAAAGATCACGAGCCATGCCGGGAATATAGCTGTCTTCCCCCTCCAGGCGGATAATCCGGGGGAAAAGCTGGTCCCAGGCCGAATCAACCGCCCCGCCGGGAGAGGCTTCCGCGGAAGTATCCCGGGAAAGGGCGGTACCATAAACGACAAAATCCGCCTTACCCGGCGGCTTGGTCTTTTTGGATGTATAGAACCGCAGAGCCTCCTGAACAACGAGGGCGGCGCTTTCCGGCGCCCTGTCAAGGTCCTCCAGAACAAGAAAGGCATGAAACCCCCGTATTACGCAGGCGGCAAGGTAAGAGTCCAGGAGCAGGGCAAAGAAACGGCGGCTCCACTGCAGCAGAATCAGGGGCGCTTCCCCGTGAAGCCGGTCCCGGAAAAGATGCCCCTGCAGGGTATCCAGTTCGGCCACTACACCGGGTTTTAGGGAATCCGCCGGATTTGAGCCGCCGCCGCAAAGAAAGGTTCGTATTACCGGACTATAGGCATCGGAGACAGGGGCCAGCCCCCTCCCCGAGGCAAAACGGACCGTCAGCGGCGGGGCGCCGCCTGCGCAGAATTCGTAAATTCCCGCCCGCTTCCCCGAAAATTCCGGCCCCAGAATAAGAACGTTTTTACGGCGTTCCTGTTTCAGACGCTGCACAATGTTGATGCGCCGGGCCTGTTCCATCCCCGGGGGGGGCAGGGACCCGAAACCTTCCGGAACCTTAAAAGCCGTGAGGCGGGCGTAAGCGGCGGCTTCCTGTCCCGCGCCGGAAACAAGACCGGCGGCGGGGGCTTCAAGCTGGAAATAATTGACAAACAGTTCCTGAAGCTCCCAGTCGCAGTAAACCCCGGAAGCGGCGGGAGAAGCGAAGGATCTGCAAAGCGCCGCAGCCCGGCCTTCGATAATATTCTTGCCGATGACCAGGGCATAACCGTACAGGCGGCCGGCGTTCCGCTCGACGCAGTTCAGGACTCCTTCGATACACATAAAAATATCCAAGGCAATCCCCAGGGATGATTCGTTAAAAAGGGCCCCGATAAAACGGCGTTCGTTTTTTTTAATCCCCCCGGCGTTCTGCAGCAGTTCCAGAATCTGCCCTTCCAGATCGTCCACAAGGCGGGGATTGGTACGGTGAAGCTGAGACCTGAAACGAAGAAAAAACAAAAGCCGTATCATTTCACATTACCCCCGGTTACAGAGTATACACTGCCCGCTTGTTATTCTAAAGACCGGTATGGTACATTTCGGTATGATCCGGTGGGGAATTTTACATAATTTCCTGTTTTTCCCCGGTTCACCTCAAATAAGGTTTAGCCTGGAGGAGGCGGAATTTCATGACTGCACAGAATTTTAAGGGTAGATCCCTTCTTTGCTGGCTGGATTATACGGCGGAGGAGATTCGCTATCTTCTGGATCTCTCCCGGCAGGTTAAGGAGGAGGCAAAAAGGGGGGAAGCCCACCGCCGCTTTACCGGCAAGACCCTGGCCCTGCTCTTTGAAAAGCGTTCTACCCGGACCCGGTGCGCGTTTGAAACCGCCTTTGGCGAGGAAGGGGGGCATCCGGTATTCCTTTCTACCCAGGATATCCATTTGGGCGTTAAAGAAGCCCTGGAAGACACCGCACGGGTGCTGGGACGCATGTTCAGCGCCATCCAGTTCCGGGGTTACAAACAGTCTACGGCGGAAACCCTGGCCCAATATTCGGGGGTGCCGGTATACAACGGTCTTACCGATTCTTTCCACCCCACCCAGGCCCTGGCGGATATTCAGACCCTGGAAGAAAATTTTGGGAACGCCGCGGGGAAAAAGCTCTGTTTTGTGGGGGACGGGCGGAACAATGTGGCCCGGTCCCTGCTGGTTATCTGCGCCAAACTGGGAATCCACGTTACGGTGATTACCCCCCCGGAACTCAACCCGGACCCGGCGCTGCTGGCCCTCTGCGAACCGCTGGCCCGCTCTTCGGGGGCGGAGATACAAATTGCCGCGGATGTGGACGCCGCGGCGGGGGCCCACGCCCTGTACACCGATGTGTGGGTTTCTATGGGGGAAGAAGCGCACAAGGATGAACGGAAACGGCTCCTGGGGCCTTACCAGGTAAACCAGGCCCTGATGGACAGGACCGGCAGGAAAGACAGTATTTTTATGCACTGCCTCCCGGCGGTTAAGGGTGAAGAAGTTACTGCTGACGTATTGGACGGCCCGCAAAGCCGGGCCTGGGACGAAGCGGAAAACCGCAAACATACGATAAAAGCTATTATGCTTGCTACCCTGTCCGGCGATGCACTATAAGAACAGTTC
>JAIRXT010000117.1 GCA_031268125.1 Treponema sp.
TTTGTTTCCCATCTTCATACGGTTTATAAAAACCGCATTATTCCCAACCCGCCCTTGCCCGGCGGCCAGCTTTATTTATTTTAGGAGGTTTCAGAATGAATTATTTTGAACATTGTCAATCCATAGAGGAAGCGAAAAAAATTTACCGGCAGTTACTTAAAACATACCATCCCGACCATGCCGGAGAGGAAGGGGAAGCAACAACCAAGGAAATTATACAGCAGTTTAATAATTTCCTTAACGGCTTCATGTCCCATTCCTTTAATTCGTACTACGAGGACAAGGAATGGAAACCCAACGCTGAAGCGGTTACGCCCTTTCAGGAAATCTTAAAAAAGATTATCGATCTGGATTGCGAAATAGAAATTCTCGGGTATTGGATTTACTGTTTTAACTCAAAAGAAGTCAGGGAACAGTTAAAAGAACTGGGCTTCTGGTTCTCCGGCAAACACAAGGCATGGATATATTCTGGACGGCCCAAACGGTTACGGGCGGGAAAAGAAACCCTGGACGAAATCAGGGCAAAGAAGGGCAGTCAGAAAATTGAAAAAGAAGAAAAGGAAGAAACAAAAGAAAAATACCCGCTTAAAGCGGTTGTGTAAGTTTACCATCCCCCGCCTGTGCGGGGGCATATTTCAATCTTGCAGGAGCAATCATTATGAAAACAATAAAAACCATTCCCCCGGAAGTAGCCGCAATCATCCCCTGGGGGCAGTATGCGGTAACAGAGGAACATCTTGACACATTCTCCGAAGCCATAGAACGGCTTGCGGAACAATTAAAGAAATGCCCCAAAATCCACGGAACAGACGGCATGAAAGAACATCCGGCAATCTTTCATTATTTCTACGGCGGGACAGATATGTATATCTGCGAGTACGAACCGGAAACAGGGGTCATGTTCGGGTTTGTCATTCTCAACGGGGATCTGCAAAATGCCGAATGGGGATATATCAACCTTGCGGAAATAATCACTATCCCGGTGATGAATCTTGATTATCACTTTGAGGAACAGAGCATAGAGGCGGCGTTATACAAACAGTATCCCCGGCATTTCAAAAAACCCCGGCCATTACAAAACAAAGGACCATCCCCGGCTTAAGGTTGTTGCTTACGCAACAATTTTAAGAGGGGAATTTTACAACAAGGAGCAATCAGACTGAACGTGGCAACAGTTTTAAGAGTATTCAAGAATTCATCCCTTATCACGGCGCAGGGGGAATTCAAAATCAGCCGGGTTTTTAATAACCGGAATGCCGCCCGGAAAGCCCGTTATCATTACTACTGTACCGATAACGGTATAAGTATTTATGCCCGGCGCAATAAGAAGGGGAAATCCGTATTTGCTGTCATTGATTGTCAGGAGGCAACACGATGAGGAAAAAGAAACCGTTCAGGGTATTAGAGGAACGGTTGAAGTACAATTACATCGTCATTGAGTTATTCAAAAGGCGGAAAATCTTCTCATTCGGCCTGTCAACATCTATCGGAGACGGCGGTATAGGACACCCCGAACAGGGGACATACCGTTCATATTTTGAAGCAAAGAACGCCGCCCTGCATCGTGTTGTTGATTGCCACAAATCACCGCTTCAACATGCAATACTCCGAAAATTCCGCCTGATGAATGATTTAGACCAGCCGCTGTTATTTGACGATATGTGATAAGAAGGCCGCCCGGTTAAACCCCGAACGGCCTTTCCTTTTTTACTTAGAGTCTGTCCATAATGTAGACACATTATGGACAGACATCCTTAAAAAGGGTATTTGTGTACCGTTTTGGCACAAAACGGGAGCAAATACGATGTCTGTCTACAAAGTAACCGACTTTGTAGACAGACACTATCTAAGGGAATTCGAGGTAAAAAATGGTCAAATGGTGAAAGGTAACACCAGGTAACATCTCCGGAAACAACGCCATTTGACCATTTTTCGGTTGAACGTTCTCATTTTTTTAATGTATAAAAAAATTTACCACAAAGGCGCTCTAAGGTACACGAAGGAAGGAAAAAGCAGCGGAATCCAATCCTTCGTGATCCTGTGCGCTTTCGCTGTATACTTTCTTTTCTTTGCCCCTTTCTTTATCCCATTATTTAGTGGTTACAAGGTAGTAGGCTATTTGGCCTCGTAGCTGATGCCCCGGAGATTGAGTTCCGCCGAGCGGTGGCAGGCGATAAAATGGCCCTTTCCGGCATCGCGGAATTCGGGGGCCGTCTGCCCGCAGCGTTTGTCCGCATAGGCGCAGCGGGGGTGGAAATAGCAGCCTCCGGGCGGGTTGGCGGGGTTTGGTATTTCACCCGCCAGGGGCAGCCGCCGGACCTCCGCGTCGGGGTCGGCAATGGGGACTGCCGACAACAGGGCTTCCGTATACGGGTGCAGGGGCCGGCTGTACAATTCCTGGGTACCGGCGTATTCCACCAGTTTCCCCAGGTACATCACCCCCACCCGGTCGGAAATATATTCCACCACCGAAAGATCGTGGCTTATAAAAATATAGGTAAGATCCATTTCCCTTTGGAGGTTTTTCAACAGGTTTATTACCTGGGCCTGGATAGAAACATCCAGGGCGGATACGGCCTCGTCGCAGACGATAACCGCCGGGTTCAGAATGAGCGCCCGGGCAATGCCGATGCGCTGGCGCTGGCCGCCGGAAAAAGCATGGGGATACCGTTTCAGGTACGTCGTATTTAGGCCGGTCTTTCCGGCCGCATCGATTACCCGTTGTTCAACTTCTCCCCGGCTCATTTCCGGGTAATTCGCCCGCAGGGGTTCGGAGATAATGTCCAGAACGGTCATCCGGGGGTCCAGGGAAGAATAGGGATCCTGGAAGATCATCTGAATATCCTTACGGATACTTTTCATCTCTTTACGGCCGGCCTTCAAAAAATCCAGCTCTACCCCGTCTTTCCCCGTGTAAAACACATTCCCGTCCGAAGCTTCTACGGCCCGCACGATGCACCGGCCCAGGGTTGTCTTGCCGCAGCCGGACTCCCCCACGATACCGATGGTCTCCCCTTTGCCAACATTAAAGCTTACATCCGTCAGGGCCCGGATATGGGTTTTTTTTGCGTGAAAAACCTTGGTGATATGATCAACCCGCAGGATGGTCTCAGTCATGGGCTTCCTCCCCGTCGTACAGGAAACAGCTTACCCGGCGTCCGTTTCCGGTGTCCCGGGGGACCGGTTCCCCATGATCGCAGCGGCCGCAGCGTTCTTTACAGCGGTCGTAAAAACCGCAGCGGTCCGGGATATTCATAGCCAGCGGCACGGCGCCGTCGATAGAAAAAAGTTTTTCCTGGGAGTGGGTCCCTACCTTGTGGACCGAAGCGATAAGCCCCCGGGTATACGGGTGGAGGGGATTTTTGTATATTTCCCGGACCGGCCCTTCTTCGATAATCTTGCCCAGGTACATTACCGCCAGCCGGTCGCACATCTTCGCCATGATTCCCAAATCGTGGGTGATAAAAATAATGGCCATGCCGAATTCGGCCTGGAGCTGTTTCATAAGGTCAAGAATCTGAGCCTGAATTGTTACGTCCAGGGCCGTGGTGGGTTCATCGGCGACCAGCAGGGAAGGCCGGCAGACCAGGGCCATAGCGATAAGGGCCCGCTGGAGCATGCCCCCGGAAAATTCGTAGGGATACTGATCGTAGCGTTTCTCCGCGTTGGCAATTCCTACCCGTTTCATCATGTCCAGGCTTATTTCCTTGGCCGCTTTTTTATCGGGGGTAATGTGGAGAAGGCAGCATTCGTTAATCTGATCCCCGATGGTATACATGGGGTGAAAGGCCGCCATAGGCTCCTGGAAGATCATGGATGCGCTTTTTCCCCGGATTTTCCGAATTTCGGGGCTGCCGTATTTCAGCTTGAGCAGATCCTGAACTTCTTCCCCCTGGGTAAAAAGTATCTCCCCGGTGGTTTTGCATCTTTTGTCGTTGATCCCCAGAATGGCCTTGCTGGTAAGGCTTTTGCCGCAGCCCGATTCCCCCACCATCCCCAGCACTTCCCCCTGGTAAACGGAAAAGGATATACCCCGCACCGGCGTCAGCAGCCCTTCGTCCAGGGGGATAGAGACGGCAAGATTCCTAACTTCAACTACTTTTTTCCGCTCCCGCGCCGCCGTTTCCATAGCGCCCCTCACTTATAGGGATCCGCCGCGTCCCGCAGGCCGTCCCCAAGAAAATTAAAGGCCATTACCGTGATGACCACCGCAAAAAGAGGAATGAGCCGCCAGGGGAAGGTGGCGATACTGGAAATATCCTGGGCTTCCTGCAGCAGTACCCCCCAACTGGTTGCCGGAGAACGGATGCCCAGGCCCAGAAAACTCATGGACGTTTCCCCGATGATCATGCCCGGAATAGCCAGGGTCAGATTCACAATGAGGTAGCTCATAAAACCCGGTATGAGGTGTTTGACGATAATCATAAAATTCCCCACCCCCGCAAGCCGGGCGGCGGTAACAAAATCCTCTTTTTTGAGGGATATAAAACGCCCCCGCACCACCCGGGCAAGTCCTGTCCACGAGATAAAAGAAATGATAATGGTGATAAATAAATACATCCGCACCACCGGAATATCCGGGGGTATGGCGGCGGAGAGAGCCATCCAGAGTGGGATGCTGGGAAAGGAGGAAATAACTTCGATTACCCGCTGTATTACCGTGTCGGGAATTCCCCCCACATAACCGGAAATGGAACCGATAAGAATCCCCAGCACAAAACTTATAAAGGTTCCGGCGAACGGAATGGTCAGGGAAATTTGACTCCCCAGAATCATCCGGGAAAACAGATCCCGCCCCATAGAATCAGTGCCGAAGAGGAAAATGCCTCCCCCTTCCTCCACCCCGAAGAGGTGGCGGTCCGAGGGGAAAAGGCCCCACAGTTTGTACCGGGGGCCGCGGGCAAAGAATCGCAGCCGGTAAACTTCGCCCGTAACTTCCGTATATTCCCGGAGAAAGGTTTCGGGGTTGCGGCTGGAAGTCAATCCGTACACAAAGGGGCCGGTAAATTTCCCTTCGTGAAAAAAATGAACCTTTGTGGGAGGGGCGTCCTTGGTTCCGGCGTTATATGCCGTTAAATCCGAAGGGGCCAGAAAATTGCCAAAGGCCGCCGCCAGGTAGAGAAAAGCCAAAACAGCCAGGCTTATTTTGGCAAGCCCGTGCTTCATGAGTTTCCGTCCCATCAGGGTCCATTGGGAAGCGAGGTAATAGGATTCGTCCTGTACCTGCCGCCGCCCGGCGCGGAAACCGGAAAACTTCCGCCAAAGGCCGGATACCGTCATATCATCCCTCCTTGATCTGTTCGGAACGGATCTTCGGGTCCATGATGCCCAGAATAATGTCGGAGATCAGAGTGCCCAGGACAATGAGAAAAGCCTGAACCAGCAAAATGGTTCCGGCCAGGTACATATCCTGATTAAGGAGGGCGGTGTACAGCACCGGCCCCTGGATGGCAAGATTCATGACGATGGCCGTAATTGTGGAACCCGTAAAAATACCGGAAAGGGAAGTCGCCATTCCGCTGACCACCGGGTTTAATGCCGCCCGGAGACAGTATTTGTACGTTATTTTCCGCTCCGACACCCCCTTGGCCCGGGCGGTAAGGGTGTACTGCTTGGACTGTTCGTCCAGCATCTGGGCGCGGATTGTTCTGATAACGCCGCAGGTTCCCGATGTACCGATAATAATAAGGGGCAGAATCATGCGCCGCAAAAATTCGGGAAGATTATACCAGTGTATTCCGTTCTGCATCATCTCCTGGGTGAAAAGCCCGACATAGGCGACCCCGGTCCATTTATACATCATGTACATCAAGATGATGGCCAGCAGGAAATTCGGCGCCGCCATGCCGATGAACCCGATAAAGGTGGCAAGATAATCCCCCGGCGAATACTGGTGGTTGGCGCTGTAAATGCCGATGGGAATGGACACCAGATAGGTAAAAAGCATGGTGATAAGGGAGACCGCCACGGTAAGGCCCAGGCGGTCCATGATGACGCTCCAAACCGGACGGTAATAAGAAAAGGAATACCCAAAATCCCCGTGGAGGATAATCCCCCGGATCCAGTAGAAATACTGAACATACCAAGGCCGGTCCAGCCCGTAACTGGTCCGCATCTCGGCGATCATTTCGGAGGTAAAAAGTTCCCCCTGGGCGCTCATTTTGGCGATATAGCCGGAAATAAAATCCCCCGGAGGCAGTTGGATGATGAAGAACACGATAAACGACATAATAAACACCGTGGGAATCATGAGGAGTATTCTTCGCCCTACATACTTGAGCATTTGCATGGCAGCCTCCGGTACAACGGCGCGCCCCAAAGGGCGCGTCTCTTAAAACCTGCGGTTTTGTTTGAAAGAATCTCTACTTTTTGTCCGAACCAAGATACCAAATTGCCGGATGGGCAATACCCAGCGAGCGGAATTCATCGCACATAAGTCCCTTTTCCAGGAAATTTTTAAGATTGTTGTTCACCGCCAGCAGCGAGGGGGTGGGCGACAGGAATCCGATTTCCCAGATATTGTCCTCATGAACTTTCAGCATTTGGAGGGCTATCCGGTTGATCTGCTCCTTGGAAGTTGCCGCCGACATTTCCTGGTACAGGTTGATAAGGGTACGAATATCGCCGGTGGGGGCCTCCCCGCCTTCACCGCCGGTCGCAAACCAGGTTCCAAAGGCGCCGTACCAGGGGGAGAAATTATTCCGCACCGGAATTAAGCTGTCGGGCCGCAGCGCGACATTGATGGTGTTGATGCCGTAGCCGGAATTCATAACCACGTTCAACTTATTCGCCCGGGTCTGTTCGTCAATATACCCCCGTTCCCGGATAGAAAACGTAGCGCGGATGCCGATGTTTTTAAGGTATTTTTCAGTAAGCAGTTCCGCCGCCCGGGCCGCCTCCGCGCTGTCGTCGGAGGACATGATCTCCAGGATAAGGCGGCTGCCGTCGGGGAAGGTGTAGAACCCGTCGGCGCCTGTTTTAAGGCCCACGCTTTGTTCCAGCAGGCGCTTTGCCTCCTGGGGATTGTATTCGGTCCATTTTTCCGCCCAGGCTTTGGAATACCCCATCCCCTGTTCGCTGGGGGAAGACTGGCGGGGTACGGCCCAGCCGTCGGACACCAGTTCCGCCATCTCCTTCCGGTCGGCGGCAATGGAAACGGCGCGGCGGAATTCGCGGTTTGCAAAAAGGGAACGGAGCTTGGGGTCCTCCGAACTCTGGTTGAACAGCAGTTTGCCGTTTCCCGCCCAGTCCAGGTTATCCCAGGTTATAAGCCGGTATCCCCCCCGCTGTTCGTTCTGTTTCAGCGCCGTAATGCTGGTATAGGGGACCCCCGTAACGTCGATTTCCCCGGCCATAACCATCAGCACCTGCTGGTTCACGTCTTCCACCCGGACGAAATGGAGTTCGTCCATGTAGGGAAGCTGCCGGCCGCCGGCATCGGTTTTCCAGTAATAGGGATTCCGCCGCATGATCATGAGGGACGAATCCACATCGTTGGTTACAATCCAGGGCCGGAGTTGGGGGCGGTCGATGTTGTTCCAGTGGTAGTACCCCGTCTGCCGCCCCATAGCCGCCACGTCGGCAAAGCCCAGTTCTTTGGCCTTGGCCGCCGCCGCATCTTCCCCGATAAATTCGGGCAGCAGCTTCTTGTAGTAATGGGAAGGGGCAAACATCCACTTGGTGTCGATGGCCACCAGTTCCAGGAAGTTGGGGCTTGGATCGGCAAAACGCACCTTGAATTCGTAGTCGTTTACCTTTTCCATGGTACAAAGGGTCCGTTCCTTGGTAACCGGATTGGTACTGTAGTAGCAGTTGTAAATGGCGTTCCCGAATGTCCGGGGCAGGATCATTTTTTCGTAGAAGAAGATGCAGTCATCGGCGGTAAAGGGAACGCCGTCGGACCACTTCATCCCCCGGCGGAGGTAAATGGTGTACTCGGTGGCGTTGGCGTTTACCGTATAGCTCTTTGCTACGTTGGGTTCCACCGTGCCCTGGAGGGTAAACCGGAACAGGGGCTCTTCGGTCATCATGCCGTAAGACCACTGGCTGCTCCGGCCCGAAGATGTAAAGGTCAAATGGCTGCCGTAGGCGCCCGTGCTGTCCATGACTTCAACCATGATGTCCCCGGCGGCCGGGAGCCGCTGCTCCAGGGGCGGCAGGGTTCCCGCCGCTACCTGCGCCGCCAGCGCCGGAGCTTCCCGCTGGACGGCCGTGGATACGGAAGGCGTCTGCCGGGCATTACCCTGGGAGCCCCCTCCGGCAAAAGCCAAACCGGTACAGAGAACAAAAACCATCAGCCCCATAGCTGTTTGTTTCATGAATAACCTCCAGTTCTGATGAAACGTTCATTTACTGTTGATGTATTATATTCTTGAAAAATTTATCTGTAAAGATTTTTTTTGTTGTTTTTTTAAAAAAATCAGCCTCAAACGAAGTTGTAAAATTCACCTTTCCCCTTTATGTTGATGGTATCAAGATGAAACACCGGTGAAAATTTATGTTGTTTCATGAAAGAGCCAATCCCAAAACTCGGTTAGTTTTGGGAAAGCCTCGAAAAAGAGGATTTTTATGACTATGCAGGAACTGGCTAAAATCTGCGGCGTTTCCCCCGCCACCGTTTCCCGGTCCATCAAGGGGCAGGCAGCGGTAAGCCCGGAAACCAGGCAAAAGATCCATGAGGCTATGGCCCGCTGCCAATACACCCCCCGGCCGGTCAAACGGATTAGGAAAACGGAGGGCCTTATCGGGGTTATGCTGCCGGTTCTGGATCATCCCTTTGCCCAGCGCCTGCTGCCGGAAATCCAGAGGCAGATAAACTGCCGCCGCCAGACCATGATCGTCCTGCCGGAACGGGAAAACGCCCTGCAAAAACAGCTTGAAAAGCTCCCCCTGGACGGGATCATCCTGCTCAGCGCGGAGATCGCCGCGGATACGATAGACCGGCTTAAACAGCTTGGCCTTGCCGCCGTCATGTGCAGCGCCCTGCCGCTGTCGAAGAATTTCCCCTCCGTCCATGTGGACGATCTGGCCGCCGCCTATGACGGGACCCGCTATCTCCTGGAGCTGGGACACCGGCGGATTGGGTTTATTACCGATTCGCCCCGGTCCATCGATTCGGGGTTTCAGCGTATCACCGGCTGCCGCAAGGCCGTGGAGGATCACGGGCTGCCCGTGGAGGACAGCATGTTTTTTTCAGGGAACTGCGATTACGATTCCGGGGTCCGGGGGGCGCAAAAACTGCTGGCGGACCATCCTGATACGACCGCCCTCTTTGCCCACAGCGATATTGGCGCCCTGGGGGCGATTGCCGCCCTTACCGGCTGCGGTATCCGGGTGCCCGCCGATGTTTCCGTCCTCGGTTTTGACGGCATCCTGCCCGGCGAATGGATCCGGCCCCGGCTGACCTGCGTCCAGCAGCCGGTTTCAGAAATCGTGGAGAAAACCCTGGAACTGCTCACCGGCGGCATTGAACATCCCGGTGAACAAAGCCCCCTCTCCATTATCCTGAAACACCGTATCATACTGCGGGAAAGCTGCGCCGGGATTCCTTCTTGAGCGGTTCTCCCCTTGCCAGGGCTTCTTCCAGTGTTTCCAGCAGCGGGGGAAGTTCCGCCGGCGTATGGATGGTGTAATCGGGAATTTCGCATGGTTCGGCGCTTTCCCGGGGATACCGGGGGGACCAGTCTATCAGAACAGACGCAATGCCGAAAAGGTTTGCCCCCCGGATATCCCGCCGGAGGTTGTTCCCCACCATCACGATCCGCCCCTTGTCGTTACCGGAAAGGCCCAACTGTTCCAGGGCGGTCCGGAACATCAGCGGGTCCGGCTTTTGGACCCCGATAACCCCGGAAACGGCGCGGACGTCAAAACAGTCTTCCAGCCCGTGCTGCCGGTACACGTTGTCAAAACTCTTTTTTTCCCCGTCCGCGACCAGCGCTATCGTGTAAGCCCGGCTGCGGATAAGGCGCAGGGCTTCCGCGGCCCCGGGGATCAGCGCGGTTTCCACCACAATGCCGTTGTCCCAGACCTGGGCGGCCTCGTCCACCAGGGTGTCTCCGGAATCGATAAACAAAATAAGCCGTTTGCCGGCCATAGCAGTACCCCCCGTTCAGAATCTAAATTTGACCCACAATTTGACCCGTGTCGTGTATCCGGGGCCGGGAAAAAGGCCGGAAAAACATATGGAATTCTCTGCCGCAGCGTATCGAAGATAGCGGAGGCGGATTCTACATGCGTTTTTCCGGCAATTTCCCGGCCCCGGTGGAACGTTGTGGGTCAAGTTTAGGTTCAGAATAGGCGCCTTTGAAGGACGTCCCCTGTTCCGCTATGGTAACCATATCTTAAAAGGCAGAGTCAACAGCGCCCAGGGCATCGGCAGCAATTCCCATTTTAGTTTACATCGGGAGGGAAAATTGTTAGACTACAGGGCCAGGGTGGTTTTCCTGCGGGCAAAAACGCCCCTTTGGAGTTTTTTTGGATATTGGACCTGTTCAACAACCTTTTTATTGAACCCTGGCGGGTTCGGGTTGTTTTTTGCTGCGGGCGCCGGCCCGCGGCAGGGGCGCCGGGAGGAATCGGATTATGAAGTTGAAGTATCGTCTGTGTATTATTGTTATTGCAATTGTAATAGGGGCCGGACTTTCTTTGTCCGGTACGCTGCTTTTTTTCGCTTCCTCCGTGCAGTTGGCCATTGGGGAAGAGAGCCAGGAACGGCTTGCCGCAGAACAGGCGCGGGCCGTCCAGACTCACTACGAGGTATATTTAAAGATCGCGGATACCCTGGCGGAAGCTATGGCCGATTACGAAACCGTAGAAACAGGCAGGCAGCGCAGCCGTTTCGAGCAGTTTATATATTCCATTGTCCAGTCGGAAGCCCGGATAGTGGGAATATTCGCTGTTTTTAAGCCCAATACGCTGGATCCGGGGATGGACGCCGTCTATGCCGGAACCCCCGGTAACACGGCGGCCGGACAGTGGGCACCCTGGTACACCCAGCAGTCGGGCAGGATCGAACATCTGCTGTTTGATGATATACCGGGGCAGATGGCTATTATAAACGGCCCCGGTGCGCGGGAGGAAAGCATAAGCGATCCTCTACCCAGGACCGTGGAAGCCAAAAGTACGTATGTTGTTACGGTCAGCGCGCCGGTTATTAACCGCCGGACCGGCGAGGTGGTAGGCCGGGTGGGTATGAATGTGAATACCGCGTACCTTCAGCCCGTTGTTGATGAAACCATAAAGAACTACCCCGATATAACGGCCATGACGGTATACTCCAACAACAGTACCATTGTTGCCAGCGGCGTTCCCAGCCAAATCGGGAGCTCCCTCAAGGACGGGCAGCAGTCCCTGTTCGGCAAAGACGCTGACGCCGCCCGGGATGCGGTGCTGCAGGGGGAAAAGCGCCGGTTTTCGGAGTATTCGCAGAATCTGCGGCAGGACCTGGAAATAATTATCTACCCCTTTACCATTGCGGAAACGGGAGTAAGCTGGGCTTTGATGCTGGGTACGGAAAAAGGCATACTCATGGAAGAAGTCAACAGCATGATCCGGTACACCATTATTATTGCCGCGGTGGTTCTTGCCGCCGCCGCGGCGATTGTTTTCTTTGTTTCAAACAGTATTACTAAACCCATTGTCAACGTGGCCCGTACCCTCAAGGATATATCAGAAGGGGAAGGGGATTTGACAAAAACTGTCGATGTCCATTCAAAGGACGAAGTCGGCGATCTTGCCCGGTATTTTAACGCCACCCTGGAAAAAATAAAAAATCTTATCATCACCATTAAAAATCAATCGTCGTCTCTTTTCCACATCGGCAACGAACTTGCAGGCAATATGACGGAAACGGCGGCGGCTATTAACGAGATAACTTCCACTATCCAAAGCATCAAAGGCAGGGTGATGAACCAGTCCGCCAGCGTTACCGAGACCAACGCTACGATGGAGCAGATCACCGTCAACATTGACAAGCTCAACAGTTATGTGGATCACCAAAGCGCCAGCGTTGCCCAATCCTCCTCCGCCATCGAGGAGATGCTGGCAAATATTCAGTCCGTTACCCAAACCCTGATCAAGAACGCCGCCAACGTTAAAGAGCTGATGGACGCTTCCGGGGTGGGGCACACAGGGCTCCAGGAGGTGGCGGCGGATATTCAGGAAATTGCCCGGGAGTCCGAAGGTCTTCTGGAAATTAACTCGGTCATGGAAAACATCGCCAGCCAGACCAATCTGCTTTCGATGAATGCCGCCATAGAAGCCGCCCACGCCGGAGAGGCGGGGAAGGGTTTTGCCGTAGTGGCCGATGAAATCCGCAAGCTGGCGGAAAATTCCGGGACACAGTCCAAAACCATTTCCGCGGTACTTAAAAAAATAAAAGATTCTATCGATAAGATAACCAAGTCTACCGGCAGCGTTCTTAAAAAGTTTGAGGCCATAGACAGCGGAGTAAAGACCGTCTCGGATCAGGAGGAAAATATCCGGAACGCAATGGAAGAACAGGGTGCGGGAAGCAAGCAGATTCTGGAGGCTATTAGTCAGTTGAACGATGCAACCCAGATGGTTAAAAACGGCTCCCTGGAAATGCGGGAGGGGAGCAGGCAGGTCATCCAGGAAAGTAAAAGCCTGGAACTGGCAACCCATGAAATCAGCAATGGGATGAATGAAATGGCCAGCGGGGCGGACCAGATTAACGTGGCGGTAAACCGGGTAAACACCATCAGCGGTGAAAACAAGGAAAATATCAACGTACTGGTTCGGGAAGTATCCAAATTTAAGGTGGAGTAAATGATACGGGCAGCGCTTATTGGTTTGGGGGTTATCGGCAAGGTTCATAGTGCCGCCATAGAATCCCTGCAAAACGCCGTTCTTGCGGCGGTCTGTGATACGGACCCTTCAAAAAAGTCCCAGGTTCCGTCCGGGGCCGTTTTTTATGATGATTATGAGGAAATGTTCAGGCGGGAAAAGCTTGACGTGGTGCATATCTGCCTGCCCCATTTTCTCCACTATCCGGCAGCCAAAGCGGCAGCGGAGGCGGGTCTTAATATTTTTGCGGAAAAACCCCTGGCCTTGAACGGGAAGGAGGCGGCGGAATTCGTAAAGCTGGAAGACCGCTATGGGGTTAAAATCTGCCTGTGCCTGCAAAACCGTCTTAACCCTACGACAGAAACCCTCTGCCGGCTTCTGCACAGCGGTTATTACGGCGCCCTTACCGGCATCCGGGGTTCCGTGTCATGGTACCGTTCCCGGGAGTATTACCAGGCCGGTCCCTGGCGCGGCATTATGGCCCAGGCCGGGGGCGGCTGCATGATAAACCAGGCGATCCACACGCTGGATCTGATGCAGTACTTTGCCGGGAGCCCCGTTGTCCGTGTCCGGGGGAGCATCGCGCAGATTCTGGATTACGGCCTTGAGGTAGAAGATACCGCCGTGGGGCATTTTGAGTTTGAAAACGGGGCGGCGGGCCTCTTTACCGCTTCGGTGGCAAATTACACCGATGAAAATGTCGAACTGTCGCTGCGCTGCGAGGGGGCAGAGTTTTCTCTCCGGGACAGAAAACTGTTCCGCCTGCGGGGGGAAGAACACGAACTGCTGGCTTCCGATACGGCCGAATTCAGCGGCAAGGCCGTCTACGGCAACAGCCACGTCAAACTTATCGGCCGGTTTTACCAGGTTTTGGAAACCGGGGAAGGCTGGTATATCCGCCCGGAGGAAGGGCTCCCCTCACTTGCGATGATTGACGCCGTCAGGGAAAGCTCCCGGACCGGGGCAACGGTCTGTGTATAGCCCCCCTGTAAAATCTAAATGAAGCGGAATGTTGCCCTTGGGGCGGGGCTTTGCCCCGGGAAAACGCTTGTAGAGTCCGCCTGCGCTATTTTCAATACGCTCCGGCGGGGAATTCCAAAATGTTTTTCCGGGGCAAATTCCCCGCCCCGGATGTTACATTGCTGCAATTTAGAATTTACAGGGTATTAAGGCTTATAGCCCTTGGCTATAGCCTGGGTCAGTTTAAGTTTAAGAAAGTTGTTTTCTTTTTTAATCTTGGAAATTTCAAACTGCTGGGTCTTCACCGTCTCAATCAAGTCCCCCTGGCTCAGGGCCCCCGAATGCAGCAGGTCTTCCAGGTATTCCATCTTGCTGTCAAAATCGATCTCCGCTTCCGTCCCCGCCTCGTGGAAGCTGTTTTCTATCTCCTTGTCGTTCAGGGGGCTTTCTTCCTCACCGGTAGCCATAATCTTGTCGGCTATGCGGTAAATCCCCTGAGCGATAAGGGACTGGGGTTTGTAAAGTACCACCGGAAGCCGGGAAGCAAGGGCCGTATCCTGAATACCGTCCCGGTAAACCACGCCCAGATGCTCAATTTTTAGATTCAAATATTCCTCGCAGGAGCGGCGGATCTTCATAGCCACATCGGCGTCTTTGGGATCGCTGATCATGTTCATGATCAGCTTTGGGTGGAAGCGCTGCAGGCGGGCCGTAAAATTCTCGTAGGATTCCGGGTCCCTGGCCTTAATTTCCGGCAGAATCTTGGGGATGTAAAGACGGTGGGGGCCGGAACCCTCCTTCCTGAACTGTTCCAGATAGGCCAACGCGGGGCTGCCCTTGGCAAAAACGGTGTACATCATCCTGAAGACGGTATTCTTGAGGAACACGTAGGCGTTGAGTACGGCGGTAACTACCGGGGCGGAAACCACAATGCCCTGGCCGGAGAGAAGAAAGAAGTCCAGAATGGACTGATGCGTCCCCGCCCCCAGGTCCAGAATCAGATAATCGGCTTCGTCCTTTAGTCCCATGAGCCGCTTAACCAGATTCTTCCGCTGGGCCGGCTTTAGGTTCGCCATTCCGGGGATTTCCTGATCCCCCGGAATAAAACGGAGACCCTGGATACCGGTATCGATGATCACCTCGTTAAAGTTTTTGCGGGTATCGTTAAGCCACACCCCAATTCCCGAGCGGGGGGCCTGGTGGCCCAGGACCAGATGCAGGTTGGAAGCCCCCAGGTCAAGGTCCGCCAGTATCACCCGCTGGCCTCCCTGGGCAAAGGCTACGGCCAGGTTCGCCGCCAGAAGGGACTTCCCGACCCCGCCCTTTCCGCTCGCTATCGGAATGATACGCATCAAAGCCCCCCGTTTTCCGCGGTTGTTTCGCCCGTATGTTGTTCCGCCGGTTTTACGGCGGTTCCATGCCGGGACCGGCGGGCCAGCAGAATGCCGCCCCCCGCCGATAGAAGATCGCCTATCGCTATCAGCACAAGGTTCCCCGCCGCCGAGGCCGCCTCCTCCAGGATAATCGCCTGAATGATCCTGTCCAGCCAGAAAAACCCGCAGCTTACCACGACGACAACGCTCAGGATCTTCCCGGCGGCATACAGGGAAGCGTAGGCGGCGTAACGGTGAAAATCCACCAGTAAAAACAGCGCCATCAGCGGGAACAGGGCATTGGCCGCCCCAAAGATCAGGCCGGGGAATCCGCCCCCCAGGGTGTCTCCGGTCATGATACGGACAAGAACCGCCAGACGAAATACCTCGTACACCAGGAGTCCCCATTGCAGGGGCCGGAAAACACGCGGTTCACCGGCAGTCTGAGTATTCATAACAAAAAATCTAAGGATATACCCCCCTCCGGTCAACCCTGCCGCTGTATGTTGGGGATCTGGTTTAGACGGGAGACCCCCGGCGTCTTTTCCATCGAAAAATTTTCTAAAAGTAAAATTGCCGCAGCGCCGCCGGGAGACATTGACAAAGCACCTTGCTTATCTACAATAAAGTAATGAGTTGGCAAAAAAATCGTCCCCAAGGCGGATCCCCCAGGGTACCTTCTCTGGCCCTCTGGACCGGCGCTACCCTTATCATCGGTATCGTATTTGTGCTTGCCTCTGCTCCGCCGGCCCAGGCTCAGAACGTTACACGGAATGCCCAGTGGTATAGTTCAAACCTGCAGCATGTTTTTGACTATATTCAGCGTCATTATGTCGAAGAAGTGGACCCCAAAACGGTTTTTGAGGGGGCCATAAACGGCATGTTCAACGCCCTGGGGGACCCCTATTCCAGTTTTTTGCCCGAAAGTGAAATGCAGGACATGAACGAAACCACTCAGGGGAACTTTGGGGGTGTCGGCCTGTACATTACCGCGGGGGATTTGCAGGGCGACGGCACGATGAAGTACGTGGAAGTGGCGGCCCCGATGGAAGATACCCCCGGCTGGCGGGCGGGGATTAACCCTTTGGACCGGATTATCAAGATTGGCGATGAATCCACCGACGGCCTTACGATGAACGAAGTTCTTGCCCGGCTGCGGGGACAACCGGGACAGCCGGTAACGGTCCTGCTCCGCCGGGGGGAAACCCTGGAATTCCCGGTAACCATTGTCCGGGAGATTATCGAAGTTCCCACCACAAAATACGCTATGATCGGCGATACGGGCTACCTGAAGCTCCTCACCTTTACCCCCATGACGGCGGAACGGGCCCGGGATGCCCTGAATTTTTTTAAGACCAATAACTACAAGAGCCTGATTCTGGATTTACGGAACAACTACGGCGGCCTGCTCCAGTCCGCGGTGGATATTTGCGATCTTTTCCTAGATTCCGGCATGGTGGTCAGTACCAGGTCCCGTATTGCCTCGGAAAATGCGGTCTTTGGCGCCCATTCTCCGGCCCTGGTACCCGCTACCATCCCGGTCGTCGTGCTTATCAACCGGGGTTCCGCCAGCGCATCGGAGATTGTGGCCGGCGCCCTCAAGGACCGCAGCCGGGCCTATCTTGTGGGGGAACGGTCCTACGGCAAGGGTTCGGTACAAAAGGTCTATGCCCTGGGCAGCACGGGTTTTAAGCTTACCACCGCCCGCTACTATACCCCCAGCAATGTAAACATCGATAAAATCGGCATACCCCCGGACCGGGAGGTAAAGTACCCGGATTTTACCGAGAACGATGCCGGGGAACTGAACCGCCTGCTGCAAACCAACCGGATAGCAAAGTATGTTGAGGACAATCCCAATGCCGGCGCCCTGGATATTGCCGGTTTTGCCCAGACGCTCCGGCGGGAATACAGCCTGGATGTTGATGTGCTAAGGCGGCTTATCCGCAATGAGCAGATTCGGAAGGTAATCGCCCCGGTATACGACCTGGAATACGATATTCAGCTCCAGGAGGCGGTCAATATTTTACGGAACGGAAGTTATCCCGGGCTTATGCGGGCCAGCAAAACCTTAAAAACCTTGCAGGAAGAAGCGGCCCAGGAAGAATTCGCCCAGGCGTCATAAGCTGTGGGGTGGTTTTTCTTGTATGGAACGGCGGCCTAAATCATGTTTTTGGAGAACCTGTCATGGATAGGGAGCGGATCAACTTCTTAAAAGTCCCCATTGATATTGTACCCCATGAACAGTTGGGCCCGGTGATTTACGAACTTCTCCGTAATGGAGAGGGGCGGAACGTGGTTCTCCTTTCGCTAATGGACCTGCTTAAGGCCCGGCGGAATGGTGAGTACCGTGAATATGTGCGGAATGCCGCCCTGGTTATCCCCATAAGCAAGAGCGTTGTGGGAGGTATCTCCTTTTTAACGGGGAAACAGGCGGTCCGTTACATGCCCTTTGACTTCGCCATAAGCCTGCTCAGCATACTGGAGGAGCGGGAATTTTCCATTTTCCTTTTGGGGGGGAAGCTGCGGGTGCTGCGGAAGGCCGAAAGCAATATCCGCCAGACCTTTCCCCGGCTTAGGGTGGTGGGGCGTTTCCCCGGTTCCTTTAAGAAGCAGGAGGAGGCCGCCATTGTGGAGGCCATCCGCAAGGCTGCGGCTTCCCTGCTCCTGGTGGGCCGGGGGGTCCGGGGGAAAGAGCACTGGATCGCCCGGTACAGCGGCGACCTTAACCCGGGGCTTAGACTCTGGTGCAGCGATCTCTACGATGTGTTCACCGAGCGCCGCCGCCGCCCCTCCCGCAAAACCTTTGACCGGGGGCTGGAATTTGTGGCCTACTGTTTCCAAAGCCCCCTTAAATTTTTCCGGATCTTTCCGTATTTTTATTATAAAATTCTTTTACTTTGTTATAAGCTCTTCCGTAAAACCGGTACCTTGTGATTTACGAAAAATAATTGTAGGATTTTGTATAATGATTGATGGGGTTCTTATTGATACCTTTAACCTTCAGGCCCGGCAGTTTGCAGTCCGGTGGAAGGCCCTAATTCGTAAAAGCCCCCATCTTAAGCAGTACAATGCCCTGGATGACGAGGCTTTGATCGAATCCGACATGGCCTTTTATCCGTTGCTGGCCCGGACCCTTTCCCGGGGTTTGGATCGCTCTGTTCTGGGAGGTTTTTTTGCCGAACTGGGCAAAAAGCGCATGAATGACGGTTTCCCTATTTCGGAAATTATTTATGCGGTAAATCTTGCACAGGAAGTGGTTATTGAGTATATTATGACTGATTATGCTCCGGAAAACCCGGTACGGATGTATCAGTCTATGGGGGTCATGATGAAAGTTTCGGAATTTTTTCTTTTGGGCTGTTTTTATCTGACCAAGGGTTTTCTGGAAGCTACCTATACCCACATGAACAGCCAGGATAATGTCTCCAAGGACCTGTTGAACAAGTACTTTCGGGATGATTTTTTCTTCAAACAAGGTTGATTCTGTCTCGTGGAGTGATGAAAAGCTGTGGATATTAAAAAATCGCTGGAAGAATTTAACGTTGTTTTTTCTGTTCCCCTGCCCGGGGGCTTGTCTTTTAAGTTTCTTGGTCAGACCGTCAATTCTATTGATATTAACGAAACAGTTCTTGTCTCCTGGGTGGTGATGGCCATTCTGATTCTGGCCGCCCTGCTTCTTACCCGCCGGTTGAGGGAAGTCCCCAGGGGTTCCCAGGTTTTTTTGGAATGGGCGGTAGAGTTTTTGAACAACTTTTCACGGCAGCATTTTGGGAAGCGCTCCCAGGTTTACGGCCCTTACATCGGCACGGTGTTTTTGTTCCTGCTCCTGGCCAATATTATCCCCGTCATTTCCCCTATGGCTATCGGCATCCTGGGCCTGGAGCCCCCGTTTGTTATCAGGCCCCCCGCCAGGGATATTAACCTTACCGCCGCCTTTGCCCTGGTTTCCATACTGCTGGTCCTTTTTGGCGGCCTGCGGGCCAGGGGGCTTAAGGGCTGGGCGAAGAATCTGCTCCATCCGGTACCCATGATGCTTCCGTTTAACCTGCTGGAGTATGTAATCCGCCCGGTGTCCCTGTGCCTCCGGCTTTTTGGGAACATTCTGGGGGGCTACATCATCATGCTTTTGGTTGAATTGGCCCTGCCGGTCCCGGTGGCGGTCCCCGTGGCCCTGTCCCTGTACTTCGATTTTTTTGACGGTCTTATCCAGGCAGTGGTCTTCTGCTTTTTAACAACTTTGTTTATAGGAGAAGCGGTGGAAGTAGAGTAACCGGTTACAACCCGGCATACCCGGCCGGGACAGGCGGATCGTGCACCGCGGCGCCAAGAACCGCGGCGGTTATAATTGTTTTATTTTTAAGGAGAATCTTATGCCTAATCTTCTGTTTCTTATCGGCGCAGGTATTGCCGTAGTTACCGGTATTGGGGCCGGTATTGGTATTGGCATTGCCACTTCCGGCGCTTCCCAGGCTATCAGCCGGCAGCCGGAGGCTTCCGGAAAGATCATGACCGTGTTTTTTCTGGGTATTGCCCTAGCGGAGGCTACCGCTATCTATGGTTTTGTCATCGCCATTTTGATTTTTACCAAAGCCGCATAGGGGCAGGGTCATGTTAAGTCCTTCCATTGCTACGTTTTTGGTAACTCTGGTCAATATCGCCATTCTTTTTGCGGTTCTTCGGGCGCTGTTGTTTAAGCCGGTTACCAAATTCATGGCGGATCGGAGCAGGAAGATTGAGGAAAGCATCGCCGGGGCGGAGAGCGAAAAGGCCCAGGCCCGGCAGCTTCTTGAACAGTACCGGGCCCAGTTGAAAAACGCCGATGAAGAAGCGGAGGCGATCATAAAAAACGCCCGGGAAAACGCCGTGCGGGAAGCGGACCGTATCATCGCGGAGGGGAAAACCCGTGCGGAGAACATGGTTTCTACTGCCCGGACCCGGATCGATTCCGAACAGCAGGCGGCCCTGGCCCTGTTTAAGGCCGAAGCCGCCGCCCTGGTAGTTGCCGCCGCAGGGCGGCTCCTGATGCGGGACCTGAACCAGGAAGACGACCGCCGCCTGGCCGCCAGCCTGCTTAAGGAACTGGGCGCAGAGGTTTAGGGGATGTTTGTTCCGCAGCACTGGGCCAGGGGTTTTATCAACGCCGCCGGTAACGCCAAGGGTGATGCCGCCGCCGCTCTGGACCTGGTTAAGGCTTTAGCTCCGGTCATTCTTTCCGTTCCGGGACAGGTGTCGGGTACTGGGGCGGCGCTACGCCTGGAGCCGCTGATCCGCAAAGCCCTGCCGGGGCCCGCGGATCCTGCCGCCGAACTTGCCCTGGGCCTCATCCTTCTGCTGGTAAGAAAGCAGTCCTTTAAGCATGTCGAAAAGGTCATAGATGCCGTGGAGCGGGAACTTGACGCCCGGCGGGGCGTCCTGCGGGTACGGCTGGAATCCGCCCGGCCCCCGGAGGATGAATTTTTGGAAAAACTCAAACTGGGGCTTATGAAAAGAACCGGCGCCGCAGGGATTAAGCTGGACATTGCGGTAACGCCGGAGTTGCTTGCCGGTTATTGCCTGCGGATTGGCAGCCAAACAATCGAAGTAAGTCTGCGGCTTCACCTGCGGCAATTAGGGGCGGAAATTGCGGAAACACATGCGGAAGCTTGTAATGAAAACAGTACAAAAAACAGCACAGCCCACGGAGGTTTTTGATGGCCGATTATGGAAACCTGGCCAGGGTTTTACAGGAACAAATTGAACACTGGGAGGGGAAGTCCTCTTCCGATTCTACAGGTTTTGTGGTCCAGGTGGGGGATTCTGTAGCCACCGTCTACGGCTTTGACAGGGCCGTATATGGGGAACTGGTAGATTTTGCCTCCGGCGCCACGGGGATAGTCCTTAACCTTGAAGAGGAAGGGGTCGGCTGCGTTCTCCTTTCCGGGGAGTCCCTGGTAAAAGAGGGGGAAGAGGTCCGCGGTACCGGCAAGGTGGTGTCGGTTCCGGGGAGCGCCGCCCTGCTGGGCCGGGTGGTGAACCCCCTGGGGGAACCGGTAGACGGCAGGGGCCCCATTGCCGCGGATGAATACCTTCCCGTAGAAAGCCCTGCGGCCCCGGTAATTGACCGGGGAACCGTGGACGAGCCCCTGCAGACCGGCGCCCTTTCGGTGGACGCTATGATACCCATTGGCCGGGGCCAGCGGGAGCTTATCATCGGGGACCGGCAGACCGGTAAGACCTCCCTGGCCATCGACACGATTATCAACCAGAAGGGTAAAGACGTGTACTGCGTGTACTGCGCCATAGGGCAAAAGTCTTCATCCGTAGCGGCCATTATCAGCAATCTGGAGAAATTCGGGGCTATGGACTACAGCTTTGTGGTTCTGGCCTCCGCATCGGACTCCGCTGCCCTGCAATATCTGGCCCCCTATGCGGCGGTAGCTATGGCGGAACACTTTATGAAGGCCGGGAAGGACGTACTGGTGGTCTACGATGATCTTTCCAAGCACGCCGTGGCGTACCGGACCATTTCCCTGCTCCTCCGCCGGCCCCCGGGGCGGGAAGCTTTTCCCGGCGATGTATTCTACCTTCATTCCCGGCTCCTGGAACGATCCGCCAAGCTTTCCGATTCCCGGGGCGGGGGTTCCATCACTGCTTTGCCCATTGTGGAGACCCAGGCGGGGGATATTTCTTCCTATATCCCCACCAACGTCATTTCCATAACCGACGGCCAGATCTTCCTGGATTCTGAACTCTTTAATTCCGGTTTCAGGCCCGCCGTCGATGTGGGCCTTTCCGTCAGCCGGGTAGGGGGAGCCGCCCAGTCCCGGGCCATCCGCAGAATATCCGGCCGCCTGCGCCTGGACCTGTCCCAGTACCGGGAAATGGCCGCCTTTGCCCAGTTTGGCAGCGATCTAGACAAGGCCACCCAGGACAAGCTGGCCCAGGGGGTCAGGCTGATGGAGGTTCTTAAACAGCCCCAGTACAAACCCTATGCGATGGAAGAACAAACGGTGATCCTTTTTGCCGCCGTCAACGGCTATCTTATGGATGTGGCGGTGGAAGCGGTTGGAGACTTTGCCCGGGGCTTGTTGAACTACACCGGGGTCCATAACCGGGAGCTTTTGGATGACATTGCCCGTACCGGGGTTGTTACGCCGGAGCAGGAGGGGGAACTGCGCAAGGCGCTGGATTCGTATAAACAGGTAAAACGGTAGGCCCGTCATGGCAAACCTACGGGATGTCCGCCTGCGGATGCGGGCCATAACCCAAACCCTCCAGGTAACCAAGGCGATGAATCTCATCTCCACCGCTAAGCTGCGGAAGGGCCGCCGCATCCTGGAGGATACGGAACCCTACTTTACCCGGATACAGAAATCCATGTTCGATATTCTGTCCGGTGCGGGGAATGTGCAGAGTGATTTTATACGGATTAAGGAAAAAAGCGGAAATTACCATACCGCCGTTATCGTAATTACCAGCGATAAGGGCCTGGCGGGGGGTTACAATGCCGACGTATGCCGCCACGCGATAGAACTCTGCAAAAAAGTTACCAACCCCATTTTGGTTTTAAGCGGCATCATTGGGCAGCGTTATTTTATCCGTACTCCGTACCCGGTTTTGGAAAATTTTTCCTTTAGGTCTCAAATGCCTACCGTGGAGAACGCCAGGGAAATTGCCAGTTATCTTATTTCCCAGTTTGAATGGGGAATATTTAACGAAGTTTACGTAGTCTACACCCATATGTACAGTACCATAAAGCTGCTCCCCCGGGAACAGAAGATCCTCCCCCTGGACTTGGGCCGGATGCAGGAGGATCTTTCCAGGGTGGAAGGGCAAAAGCGTGCGGAACTACAGTTTGAATTCCTCCCCTCCCCGGATGAGGTTTTTAACGCATTAGTACCCCTCTATATCCGGGGTATTATCTACGGTTCCCTGGTAGAAGCCTATGTGAGCGAACAGAGCGCCCGTATGGCCGCTATGGACGATGCCAGCAAGAGTGCGGAGGAGATGCTCGATTCCCTGCAGCTTAGTTATAACCGGGCCCGTCAGTCGGGAATTACCCAGGAGATGACGGAGATTGTTTCAGGTTCCTCTGCCCTGCGATAGGCAGGCCGGGGAAATAAGGCAGGAAGCCGGCGGTAAACCGGCGGCTTCACAGGAGTAGGATAATGGGCAGTATTGGTCATATCACCCAGGTAGTTGGTCCGGTGGTGGATGTTCGTTTTGAAGGAGACATCCCCGCCATTCTCAATGCTTTGGAGATAAAAGTTCCCGCCGGCAGCGGCGAAAACCAGGTTGTACTGGAGGTTCTGCAGCATATCGGGGACAACCGGGTACGCTGTGTGGCTATGGAGGCCACCGAAGGACTTGCCCGGGGCCTGGAGGTGGAAGACACCGGTTATCCCATCCGGGTTCCCGTGGGGGAAGAAGTGCTGGGCCGCATGTTCTCCGTTACCGGCAAAATCATCGACGACAAGGGGGCCTTTACCTGCGCCGATTACGCTTCCATCCACCGGCCGGCCCCCAGCTTTGAGGAACAGCGCCCCGCCACGGAGGTGCTGGAGACGGGTATCAAGGTCATTGACCTGATGGCCCCCTACGCCAAAGGCGGTAAAGTCGGCCTCTTCGGCGGCGCCGGGGTAGGGAAAACCGTCATCATCATGGAACTGATCCGTAACATCGCCACTGAACATTCGGGGTATTCGGTCTTCGCCGGGGTAGGGGAACGGTCCCGGGAAGGGGCGGACCTGTGGCGGGAGATGAACGAGAGCGGGGTCATCGAAAAGACCGCCCTGGTCTTTGGGCAGATGAACGAACCTCCCGGCGCCCGTATGCGGGTTGCCCTTGCCGGCCTTACTATGGCGGAGCATTTCCGGGACCAGGGGGGCCAGGACGTGCTCCTCTTTATCGACAACATTTTCCGCTTTATCCAGGCCGGGGCGGAGGTTTCCGCCCTGTTGGGCCGCATCCCCAGCGCCGTGGGCTACCAGCCCACCCTGGCCAACGAGATGGGGGCCTTGCAGGAACGGATTGCCAGCACCTCCAAAGGTTCCATCACCAGCGTTCAGGCTGTGTATGTCCCCGCGGACGACATCACCGACCCCGCCCCGGCCACCACCTTTGCCCATCTGGATGCCACCACCGTGTTGTCCCGTAAAATCGTGGAACTGGGAATCTACCCCTCCGTGGACCCCCTGGCGTCTAACTCCCGGATCCTGGACCCCGCCATAGTGGGGGAGGAACACTACCGTACCGCCATCCAGGTCCAGCAGACCATGCAGCGCTACAAGGAACTCCAGGACATTATCGCCATCCTGGGCATGGACGAGCTTTCCCCGGAGGACAAGCTCATGGTAAACCGGGCCCGCAAGGTGCAGCGTTTTTTCAGCCAGCCCTTCCACGTGGCGGAGCACTTCAACGGCATGGCCGGGACCTATGTGCCGGTTAAGGAAACCATCCGGAGTTTCAGAATGATTCTGGACGGGGAATGCGACAGCATCAGCGAGCAGTCCTTTTTCATGGCCGGAACCATCGACGATGTACTGGCAAAGGCAAAGGATTAGGCAGTGGCCGGCCAGTTTCTTTTTGAGGTTCATACCCCCTACCGCCGTTTCTTTTACGATTACGTCGAGGCCCTGGTCATTACCCTGATTGACGGGGAGGTTGGGGTCTATGCGAATCACTCTGCCTTTACCGCCCCCGTAGAAACAGGGATCATGCGCATCAGGGACAAAGACGGCTGTTGGCGCGGAGCCTTTACCACCGAAGGCATTCTGGA
>JAIRXT010000124.1 GCA_031268125.1 Treponema sp.
AGCAAACCCTCTGTCCTTACCGCCCTTAAAACCCTGGAGTCCAAGGGTTTTCTGGATCATGAACGCTACCGCACGGTGAGCCTTACCCAGGCGGGGGTCGCCCAGGCCCGGGAGATTCGGGACCGGCACAGCCTTTTGACTCATTTTCTTATAGACATCGTGGGGGTGGGCCCGGAAACTGCGGAAAAAGACGCCTGCAAAATGGAACACCTTCTTTCGGAAGAGACTTTGAAAAAAATAAGAAACCTGGTAAAGACAAAAAAGAAAAACGCATAAGGCTGTTCCAAAACTTCAGTTTTTGGAACAAGCTCGCATAGCGGGAATTCCCGCTACGTTCAGCATGAGGCGGGCAGGTCATGACAGAAGACAGGGTGATACGGGAACTCAGGCTCCTGGCGGTTAAGCTGCGCCGGGATGTTGTGGAGATGATCGGCGTCGGCGCTGCGGGCCACCTGGGGGGATCAAGCTCCCTGGCGGAGGCTATGGCGGTCCTTTACTTCCACCGGATGAACATCAGTAAAGATAACTACCGCGATCCCAACCGGGACCGGCTGGTTCTTTCGAAGGGCCACGCCGCCTTGATTCAGTATGCGGCCCTCTGCGAAAAGGGGTTTTTCCCCCGGGAGGAGCTTAAACGGGTAAAAACCCTGGACGGCCTTTTGCAAGGGCATCCGGATTTGAGCATACCGGGAATCGAGGCGGTTACCGGCTCCCTGGGCCAGGGGCTTTCGGTGGCTTTGGGCATGGCCCTGGCTCTGCGGCTCGATAAAAGCCCCGCCAGGGTTTTTGTGATCATGGGGGACGGTGAGCAGTCCGAAGGCCAAATCTGGGAGGCGTCCCAGGGGGCGGCGAATTTTCAGGTGGATAACCTGACTGCCTTTATCGACTGGAACAAGGTACAGGCCACGGGCCCCACCAGGGATACCTTTAATATTCCGGCATTGGATGAAAAATGGCGGGCCTTTGGCTGGGAAGTCATCCGGGCGGAAGGCCACGATCCGGGATCGATCATCGAAGCCGTCGAAAAGGCGGAACTGGTGAAGGGGAGGCCCTCCGTGATCATCCTGGACACGGTCAAGGGTAAGGGCTTTTCCTTTGCGGAGGGGAACGCCGCCTACCACAACGGTATTCTGGACGAAGGGACCTACAAACAAGCGCTGGCGGAACTGGACGCGGCAAAGGCGGCTCTGTAATGGAATTGGCGAATCTGCGGAAGGCCTACGGGGAAGCCCTGGTGGAAGCGGGCGGAAGCAACCCCGATATTGTGGTTCTTGAAGCGGACCTGGGGAAATCCACCATGTCCAGCATGTTCAAGGCCGCCTACCCGGAGCGGTACTTTGAGATGGGAATTGCCGAACAGAACATGACCTCCACAGCGGCGGGGCTGGCCCTGGCGGGGAAAATTCCCTTTACCGGGACCTTCGCGGTTTTTGCCGCGGGCCGCGCCTACGATCAGATCCGCTGTTCGGCGGCAATCCCCCGGGCAAACGTAAAGCTGGTGGGTTCAAGCTGCGGCCTTTCGGATTACGGGGACGGCAAGACACACCAGTCCGTGGAAGACGGTAACATTATCCGGGCTATACCCAACATGGTGGTCCTGAACCCTGCGGACGCGGCGGAGGTTAAGAAGATGATCTCCGCGGTCATCAAATACCGGGGCCCGGTGTATATCAGGATCAACCGGAACGATTTACCGGTCTATACCCCCGCCGCCGGGGAATACGAAATCGGTAAGATATACCCCTTGAGCGAGGGGCGGGACGCGGTGATCTACGCCACGGGAATCATGGTGCGCCAGGCTATGGAGGCCGCTGAACGGCTGAGGGCCGAAGGAATTGGGGTCCAGGTTCTCAACGTGAGTACCCTTAAGCCCCTGGCGGCGGCGGAAGTACGTAACTACGCGGCGGGGAAGCGGGCCGTGGTTACCGCGGAAGAGGCGGTGAAAAGCGGGGGCCTGGGGGAGGCTGTCGCTTCCATTCTGATAGGGCATTGCTCCCTGCCCTTTGAGCAGGTGGCCATTGACGACGCCTTTGGGACCTCCGCCCAGGATTACGGGGAACTCCTTGACCGCTACGGCCTTTCTCCCGGCCATGTGTACCGGGCCGTCAAGCGGGCACTGGGGGCTTATCGTGGAGCTTAACGGAAAAACGGCCCTTGTTACCGGAGCGGCCCAGGGAATCGGGGCGGCCATTGCCCGGCGTTTTGCCGCCGCGGGGGCGCGGGTCTTTATCGCCGACCTGGAAAAACAGGCGGCCCCCGGCCGGGCCCTGGCGGAAGCCCTGGGAAAGGCGGCTTTTGTCCCCCTTGATGTTACCAGCGAGGAAAGCTGGATCGCCGCCCTGGCAATGGTGGAAGACGCGGGGGGCCTGGACATTCTGGTAAACAACGCGGGAATCAACATCCGGGAACCCATCGAAGTCATGCGGGCGGAAAACTTTGACGCCATGCTGGCGGTCAACGTTAAGGGGCCTTTCCTGGGCTGTAAACATGCCATCCCCGCGCTGCGTCGGCGGGGCGGGGGGAGCATCATCAACATGTCTTCGGTCTGCGGCCTTGTGGGCCACCGCTACACTACGGAAGCCTATACGGTTACCAAGGGGGCCCTTACCCTGCTTACCAAGACCATAGCGGTACGCTATGCCGGGGACAACATCCGCTGTAACAGCCTGCACCCCAGCACGGTGGATACCCCGCTGATACAGGAACTGTTCAAGGACCCCGCCCGCAAAGCCGAGCGCCTGGGGGAAGTTCCCCTGGGCCGCCTTGCCGCGGCGGAGGATGTGGCCGCAGCCGCCCTGTTCCTGGCATCCCCCGCGGCGGCCTTTATCAACGGCGTTGCCCTGCCCGTGGACGGGGGGACCACCGCGGACTAGCAGCCTGTTGCACTTGTATATTTTTTGCATAAGTATGCAAAAAATATTCGATAAATGGGCTGCTTTGGCAGTTTGTAAGGTAAAAATATTCACCTTTGCGAATATTTTTACTGTTTTATGCGCGAAGCGCAACAAACTGCTAACGGGGCGGTTTCCTGCTGCCGTACTTAGGGACGGCGCCTTCAACCCAAATACTGCTTAAAAACATCGGCCACCGCCAAATTTATCTTTTTGCTCATATCTTCAGAAAGACTTTTTAGCAGTTCCCTGCTGTTGGAAGGCACCAGATCGCCCTTAAAAAGCTCAAAAACCTCCGCTTCAAGGGCTTTCGCTATCCGCGCCAGAACATCCGGCTTGGGATATTTCGTCCCCCGCTCAACACTGCTCAGAAATATGATGGAAATATCCGCTTTTTCGGCTAAAACGGCCTGGGTAAACCCCTTGCGGGAACGTAAACTCTTGATATTCTTCCCCAAAACGGCCTTGATAGCCTGTCCGTCCATACCTCATGTCCCCTAAAACCTCCTCTATTTAAGTATAGATTTGCCGTGTTGACAAAAAACGATTAGGAATATACTATTCCTTAACGGAATATATAAATTCGTTTGATCTTCCAATTGATATTCCTGATTTACGAGGGCATAAGCCCCCGCAGCTCGTATGAAATTATACGGAAGGAGTTTTTATGAAAAAGATTGGTTTATTCGAGGGGGGGCTAATGCCCCGAAGCCTGCTCCGGAGTTCTACGTTGGCGCTTATCGTAATAAGCATGGCAACGACCGGCTGCGCGTCTGTAGTGGAAATGCAAAAAAAGATAACCAATCAAATGCCCGAAAGAGAGGAGTCAATAACAAATTATCAATACTACGTTTCCCGGAATATAGTATTGACCTTGAACCCTGAATACAGCGATACGAAATATAACGCGTCGACTGTTTCCGGCGGTATAGCCAGAACATTCAGGCAGTCAATTCAGATTTCCAAAAGTACCCCCGGCATAGTTCCCGAAACGGTTGCGACGCCTTATGACATTGCCGAAGACGGAAGATTACGCATTGGCGTAGCCTTTGAAGCGGACGATGAAGTCAGACTGTGGTTTATTCAGGATGATACAAACCCCTCCAGCAAATTTCATTTTGAATATGATGATGATGCGGGAACGGTCGTCCAGTATGGAGAGGCGTATTATGATGTAAGCTGGGAGTTTCAGGGGGAAAGGCTGGGAACACGGTTCAAACATTGGTGGATAAATTTTACCGCCGGTATCGTCGGTTTTTTTAACGGTACCAATGTGCCGGGGGTGGATGCCGAACCGCCGTATCTGCTGATAAAAATGAAAACATCTGATGATATCAGAGGCGCCAGGGGCCGGAAGATACAATCAGCGATTCCAAATTCAAAAAAATAACCGTTCAACCTAAAAATGGTCAAAGGTACGGGTTCATTAAGCAGTATAAAACCGTATCTGTAGCCGTTTGACCATTTTTTTACCTTGAAAACCCTTGGCTTAAGGTAATTCACGATGGGGATAATGGCGAAAAGAGCGCCGAAACAAGTAACAGGGGTCCAGTTTCGCGAAAGCGAAAAGTGGAAAGAATCTGGGGTGGGGGCCCCGGATTTTTCCAGCCGGCAGGAAAGCCAATGAATTTTTTACGGCTCTTTTCGGATTT
>JAIRXT010000160.1 GCA_031268125.1 Treponema sp.
AAGATATGGTGCAGATAGGAAAAGGTAAAGCGCAGGGGCGCCTCCGCGAAGGGGAAGGGGGGATAGGCGGTTACGGGAAAAAGGCCGGTAATTGAGGCGAAAAGCTGCAGGAGAATTAAGAGCAGAATCCCCGGAAACGCGTGGAGGACCAGGGCAAAGAACGTAACCGCCAGGTCCGCCCTGGTTCCTGCCTTGGCGGAAAAGTAGACCCCCAGGAGAAACGAGAAGAAGGTGATCAAAACCAGGGAGATAAGGTTCAGCGTCAGTGAATTAAGCAGAGGACCGGCGATAAGGAACGACACGGGGGCCCGGGAAATAAGGCTTTGGCCCAGATCGTGGTGGATAATAACCCGGTTAAGCCAGCGGAAGTACTGCTCGTAAAAGGGCCGGTCCAGCCCCAGGTCCTTCCGCTGGGCGGCAAACTGCTCCGTAGTAAAATTACGGTCCGCCCCGGTGTTTGACCCCCCCGCAAGAAACTGCTGCGCCATAAGCCGGCTTACAATGTCCCCGGGGGCAAGGTCCATCAGCAGAAATATTACCATCCCCAGGATAAACAGTGTTACTGCCATCGTGATAACCCGGTTCAGGATATACGAAAGCAGGGGGAAACGCTGCCTGAACCGGTAAACCGGGGCCAGTAAATTTTTCATCCCTAGTGTCCCAGGAAAATATGGCTTATTTCAAGATCGTTTATGTTGTCGTAGTAAAAGTTGGTAAAGTCCCAGCGGTTATTCAGGGCGTAAAGACTCCGGGGCCGGAGCAGGTAGATTACCGGACACTGTTCCAGAAGGATCTGCTGGTATTCGTCCCAAATGATTTGGGCCTTTTCCCGGTCAATGGTGTACTTTCCCTCGTTGTAAAGGTAATCGATCCGGGCCTCCCAATCGGTGGCGGGGCTTTTTTGCAGGGGATACCAAAAGTGAAGGTTCCCCGTAGAGGGCCAAACGTTGCTCCCATGAATGGGGAAGAGGTTGGATCCCAGGCCGATGATGACGGACTGCCAGTCAAAAGTAAAACTGAGCTGTTCTACCAGTTTTTGGAAATCCACGGGCCGTATGTTTACTTTGATCCCGGTTTTTTCCATTTCGTCCCGGATAATCGAGGCAATGTCTCCAATAACAGTATTATTGCTGGAAATGGCAAGGTCGTATTCAATCTGCCGCCCCGTATCGTCCCGCATGATCCCCCGCTGGTCCCGCGTTATGCCGATAGACTGTAGCAGTTCTACCGCCTGCTCCGTGTCGTAGAGATACTGCAATGTGATAGATTCGTTGTAAGAGGGATTGGGCGGGGGACAGAAATCGAGCTTGGGTTCCGCCAGCCCCCGGTACACCTGGCTGATAATCCGGTCCCGGTTGAGGAGGCAGCTCATGGCCTGGCGGAATTCCTTATGGGTAAACCACCCGTACTGGGGGCTTTCCCTGTTTACGGGGTTCTGGTTGAAGCTCCACAGTATTGCGTCGATGCTCCCTTCCGCGTTGAACACCGTGTAGCTGCCGCTGTCCTGCTTTTCGATAAGCTCGTTAAGGTCCTCCGGCCGGGACCGGTAGCCCTCCAGCCGGCCCTCTTTGAACACGAGGAACTGGGTATTCTGGTCCGGCAGAATCTGCACGATCTGTTCTTCCTGATAGGGGATACTCTGCCCCAGGGAATCTTTCTTCCAGTAGTCGGGATTCCGCTTGAACACCAGCCGCTGGCCCGGGCTGTACTCCGTCAGGAACCAGAAGCCCATAGAGGGGATGGTTTTGGGATCCACGGCAACGTTGAAGGTGTCCATTACCGCCTGGACCCCTCCGCGTTCCTTTGCCTCCCGGTAGATAAAGGCGGGGCCGAATCTCATATTGGTTGCTAAAAAGGGGTCCGCGTCCAGCCGGGGAAAGTGGAAGGCAAAACGCTTATCGTCAATTTTTCTGATGGTGATCTGTTCTTCGCTTCCGTCTTCCATGGTAATAAACCGGCTGTTATAGGCGGAACTTTGGAATTCCTCGTCCCCCTGAATATCGTTATACCAAAAGATCACATCGTCGCTGGTTACAGGAACTCTGGGTTTAGCGTTGTTGTAGTAGCTCCAGTACAGGTTATCCCGCAGGGTGTAGACCACGTCCAGCGTTCCTGCCGCCTCGTCTACCACCAGTTCTCCTGTGGCGCAGTTCCCCTCCCACTCCCGGCGCACGACGTCGTACTTCATCAGGTAGTCGTGCATACTGCCTACAATGGCGATGCTCTGATCGTCCCGTTCCGCTACCAGCAGGTTAAAGGTTTTTGGTTCGTTGGTTGTACTGGAATTCCAGGTACCCCCAACCCGGCCGGTTACAAATTCTTCCCCCCTCCAGGGTTTACTGGTGGTTTTTGCCAGAATTTCACTGATTCCCTCGCTGCCCCTGGCTTCAATTTCCTCAAGGGAAAGCTCTCCTGTCCTGCTGCAGGAACAGAGCAGAATGCAAAATCCGGCCGCTATTATAATATTATTTTTCATACTGATAGAGTAACAAAAAAGATTTATCTCTGTCCATAAACGCAGCGGCAATTCCGAATTCAAAATTCCAAATCCGAAAAGAGCCGTAAAAAAATTATCGGCTTTCCTGCCGGCTGGAAAAATCCGGGGCCCCCGCCCCAGATTCTTTCTACCGCCGCCCCTCCAGCATTACTAAACTTGACCCGCAATTAGAAGCTGTTTTTTAGTTCGTCTTTTTCCAGGACGATGACGACTTTGCCCTGCTGCAGGAGCCTGCGGTTTTCTTCGGCGGAGAGGATTGTCAGCGCGTCTTCCGCGTCGATAACGGGGTCCGTGGGCCGGATTCCGTAGACTCCCCGGGCCAGGATTCTTAGGGGCCGGTCCCCCACCAGGGCCCTGAGTTCCGGCGATAGGCCGGAGGGGTTGTCCTGGAAGATCGATTCTTCGCAGCTATAGTGAACCATTACGGTTTCCCGGGATTCCAGCATGGTCTTGTCGTAGATTAAGTTCATATTACTGTCCCATATTTTGGGGAACAGGCAGGGGAGGACGGAGGCGTTCCGCCTGGTTCCGTGGAGGGGCAGTTCCCCGCCGGCGATGATCAGGATTCCCGTGTAGGCCGCGGCGGGAGCGGCGGCCAGAATCCGGGGGGGGTTGAAGGGCCGGGGGTGTCTGATAAATTCCGCGGAAAGACCCTGCAGGCTGATGGTATAGGCCGCCTGCATACGGGACATATCGGCGGTCATTGCCGGCGGGGTGCTCCGGGCGGAAAGGGCGTAGCTTTCCGCCCTGAACAGCGAAAAATCCCCGTCCCCCAGGTGATCCCCCACAAAGCCGGAGGAATCCACGGGGATGGAGAGGATCAGGGGCCGCATCAGGGCCAGATACTCCGCCGTGATAAGTTCTTCCGCCTGGGTTCTGCCGGTGGGGAGCGTTAGTCCCAGGGGGCCTAAGTCCAGCGAAACCTGGGCGGAAATTTCCATTTTGTCCCATTCCAGAACGCCGGAGATACCGGGCCCCGGGGACTGGGCGGAAGCGGCAAAGCCCGTGAACAGGCAGAAGGCGAGGCCGTAAAAAAGACGGTAAAAGGGGGGCCGGAAAAAAACCCCCGATCCTGTACCGGAGTTCATGGTTATTTTATCGGCACCTTCAGGGTCCTGCCTTCGCGGAGAACCCCCGATAGTTCCATGCCGTTCTCCCGGGCCAGGTCCAACAGGTCCGTATCGTATTTCAGGGCGATGGACCACAGGGTGTCCCCCTTTTTTACTACATAGTTTTCCCCGAAATTCCCGGCCGGCTGCCTGATGTAGGGGCTTATTTCTTTTAGGGCCGGTATTTTAAGGCGGTTCCCGATTTGCAGGGCCGTACTTTTGATTCCGGGGTTGGCCTGTTCGATAAGGGGGACCGTAACCTCGTAATGAAGGGCCAGCGCGGAAAGGGTGTCCCCGGAGCGTATTGTGTGGTAGTAGTGGTCTATCAGTTCCGCGGTTCCCGCAAGGGTCAGCCTTACCTGTTCCGCCGTTTCCACGGGGACCTTTAACAGGTAGCCCGAAACGGGGGGGCTGATGTTGAGCAGCAGTTCCCCGTTCCCCCGGCCCAGAAGGACCGGATCGATGCCTGTCTCCCGGGCCAGCAGGTTCAGGTCCACGGTTTTGTCCACCGGAACCCTGGTCCACTCGGGGCTTTCCTGCCAGCTTTCCAGGCCGTAACGCCGGGGTTCGGAAAGGATCTGCGCCACCGCCAGCAGTTTGGGCACATAGTGGATGGTTTCGGTCCGCAGGGCCTTTTGCCGGGAAAGTTCCCAGTAATCCCGGCTGCCGGTCCGTTGTATTATCTGGTTTACCCCCCCCAGGCCGGTGTTGTAGGCCGCCAACGCCAGGGGCCAGTCCCCCAGTATTTTGTAGTTTTCCTCCAGTTTCCGCAGGGCCCCCTGGGTGGATTTCCAGAAGTCCATCCGTTCATCTACCCAGTCGTCCACCCTCATGCCGAAGGGGGCAATCGAATTCTGCATGAACTGCCAAAGCCCTGTGGCGCCGGATCTGCTTTTTGCGGTGGGGACAAAGCCGGATTCGATGACCGGCAGGTAAAGCAGTTCCTCCGGCAGGCCCCGTTGTTCGATCTCCCCCCGGATAAAGCCCAGGTAGGGGCTTGCCCGCTCCATTACCCCCTTAAGCCAGGCCAGGCCGGCGGGCTGGCTGTACTGGTCCAGGTAGCGGCGGGTCAGGTCCTGGTCAAGGCCGGGAATGGGGCTGGTTTTGGGGTCTGTGCCGGGGATTTCCCGGGGGCGCCGGGTAAAGCGCTCCGGCGGGGGGAAGATCTGCTGCCGCAGGGGCCGGCCGCCGTCCGTAAAGGCGGGGACCTCCGCTACGGGGGCCGGGGTTGCTTCGTCCGCCGGCGCCAAAAAGGTGCCAGGCACCGTTTCTGCCTCCTGGTTTTCTGCGGCGCCGGGCCGGGGGACGCCGGCCAGTAAAAGGAGGAGCGGCGGGATCAGTGCTAGAGAGGGGGGTGCCGGAAGCCACCGGACCCGGCCGCCAGGCCGGGGAGGAGGCTGGAGGCAGGGGGGTCGGCAACTTCGTTGCCGAGACTTCCCCCCCCTATATCCGCCTTGCACGGCGCTAAAACTTTTCGCCATAATACACTCCCGCCCACTCCCAGCGGCCGTGGATCTCCGGATCCAGGGGGAAGTTGATTTTCCTGAAGTACAGGTACCATGTGGAAATATACTGGGACCAGCCCCAGGTTCTGAGGTACGATTCGTTGGCGTTGGACCCGGAATCCAGGGTTACGGCGTAGCGGATGCGGCTGTTCCGCATGAAGTCCGAAAGGTTGAACTCCGCCATGCCGGAGTCGTCGGTTTCTTCCTGTTCCCAGGAGCGGGCGAAGAAATTGACCTTTGCCCGGTAGGACCAGAGGCGGCTGCTGGAACCCGCGTCGATGGCGGCCTTGATGGCGCCGACCAGGGAGGGGAGGTTTTCGAAGGTCCAGTCTTTGGGGGAATTGTTGAAGTCTACGAGCTGTTTGGCGTAATTGTCGGCCCGGGGGAAGTTGGGGATGATGGTCCCCTGATAGGGCAGGTACTGGGTATAGGCCTGGATAGCCCCGTTCCAGTCGCCGGTTTTTTCGCAGGCCTGGCCCAGCATGAAGTAGGCTTCCCCCAGGTCAATTTGATCGGAGAAGCGGGAGATAAGTTCCTGGTAGTACCGGACCCGCTGTTCGTTGTTTTCCACCAGGTTGATAAGTTCTTTGAGGCAGGCAAGGTGGATGGACTGGTCCATAATTCGTAAGTCGGGATAGTTTTTGATGATGATGTCGAAGTACAGGGCGGCCACGGGGTAGGCGTCCATCCTGATATACGCGTAGGCAATCATAAGCAGGTAGTACGCATGGTAGGGGTCGCCGGGTTCGTTGACTCTGCGGCTTAGGAAATTGACCAGCAGCGGAAATTCTTCCAGCCGGGCGTAGGTGTTGGCAATTTCCCTGACAATGGCGAAGCGTTCTTCCCCGGCTTCCGGCCGGTCCGCCAGCAGCAGGTGCAGTTCCCGCAAATATTCCCGGTTTTCCCTGCCGCCGGCAAGGTAATAGGGATCGATGGGCGGCGTCCCGCCGAAAAATTTCCCGCCGGGCAGGCCGCCTTCCCCGCAGGCCGCCGCCAGGAGCATTACCCCAAGGAGGGGGATTACCGCACAAACCGGTCTTTTCCGCAACCACATTGCTTCTACCTTAACATTACCAAACCTTGGCAGGGAAGAGGTATGTAGATATAATTTTATGTATGCCCCCCTCTCGCCGCCTGATGACGCGTCTTGCTGCGCGCCTGGTTTTTATTGCCGGCTTTTTCCTGATGTTCCTGGGCAGCGGTTTTTTGCTGGGGAATCTGGCCGGTATATCCCGAATCTCTGTCCTGACATCGTTCCTGTTTGTAATTATCGGAAGCCTGTGCGCGTTCCTGGCGATTAGGCTGAACAAACGGACGGTGTACCTGTTCTTTGCCGCCTTTTTTCTGCAAGTGGGTTTTTTCCTGTTTCTTTCCGCCCTGCATATTTTCCCCGTCCCCTTTTCCCGGAGCTGGCCTCTTTTGTCGGTTTTCTGCGGAATAGCCCTGTTTCCCGCCGGTTGGCGCCGTTTCGGCGGTTTCCGAATTGCCTATGTTGTTTCTTCCATCGCCTTTGTACTCCTGGGGTCGGGGCTTATGATCTTCTCCCTTGATTTGGTTGCCTTTTCGTTCCGCCAGTTCATGCTGAACTGGTGGCCCCTTCTTATTGTCCTGGCGGGTTTTGTCCTGGTCCTTGCATCCCTTGGTACCAAGTCCAATGCCGGGGACCCGAAGCGGTGAGGCTGCCGCTCCTTATTGCCGGTTGTTTACCGGTTTTTCTTTTTGCTGTTACCTGGCAGGCTTTTGGGCAAAATGCGGCAAACAATCCGCCGGTCCCCGGCGGGGGGAGTGTTGCGGAGGAGATCCGTGCCCTTACCGAGTCGGGGATTCCCTCCCTTATGCAGCGGGCCCTGGACCAGGTACGGCAGCGTAACCTGAGTTCCGGGGAATTCGGCCGGATCATGAACGCCGTTAACATAACCCTGTTCCGCCGCCTGTACCCGGATATCCATACCCAGTTCCCTGTCCTGGACCCTCCCCAGTCCCATAACTATGCCAGAATACTCCGGGACATTGACCGCGGCGTCTACAGCCCCCCCGCGGCCTCCAGCACCGATTACCTGGAATTAACGCTTCCCTTTTTGGCCCTCCTCAACGAGACCCGGCAGAACTCCCTGCTTCCCAGCCTTCCCGATCTGCGAAGGGCCGCTTCTCTTAACCCCGGCGCCGCGCTGGCCCCCCTTTTTATGGGCATGGTCCACGAGCGGACCGGCAATCTGGACGAGGCCCAGGCCGGTTATACTACGGCTGCAAGAATTTCGGAGGAATGTTACCCCGCCCGGCTGGGGCTGGCACGGATTCACGGGCGGCGGGGAGACTTTGAAGCGGCGGTCCGGGTTCTGGAAGACCTGATCCGTAGTTTTCCCGATAACTTTGCCGTCAAACGGCAGTTGGCCCTGGCCTATTACCAGAAACAGGACTGGTCCCGCGCCCAGGCCGCCCTTACCGAATGTCTCCAGCAGGGGGAGGACGGGGAACTCCTGTTGATGCTGGCCCACTCGATGGTGGAGCAGGGCAGGTTCCTCCCCGCCCAGCGGCCTCTGGATCAGTACTCGTCAATTAACGCCCAGAATCCCCTCTACCTGTTTCTGCGGGCCCGGGTTCAGGCGGAGGGGCTGAGGAACCAGGATTCCGCCCTTAACTACCTGCGGTCTCTTATCCGGGCAGGCGGCGCCGCCGGCAACGGCGCCGGGGACGACGCCCTTATCTACGCCGCCCGGCTGTTTATGGAATCCCCGCGGCCCGACGACCGGGAAGAGGGCCGCTCCCTGATCCGGCGTCTTTTGGAGCAGGGGAATCCCTCCCCGGAGGTTATCCGCCTGGCGGTGCGGGACAGCATCAACAGCGGCGACTGGCAGACCGCCCGGAACCGCCTGGCCCCCCTGCTGCAGGGGACCCCCCAGAACCAGGACCTGCTCAGCGCCTATGCCATTGAACGGGGCCTGGGGAACAACGCCGCCGCCCTTGCCTATGCCCGGGACCTCTACGAGAAGAACCCCGCCGACGACGAAGGAGCGGCGGCCTACATCTCCGCGCTTATCGAAACCGGGCGCCAGGCGGAGGCGGGCCGCCTTATCGAAAGCCGCCTGGCCGCCAACATCAGCGACGCCCAAAAAAGCCGCTACTACTACCTGCGCAGCCGCATCCGTACCGCCGACGACCAGATTGTGGCGGATCTGCGGGCCAGCCTGTTTGCCGATCCCCGGAATCTTTCCTCCATGATTGCCATGTTTGAATTTTACCACTTCCGCCGGCCGGAAAAGGCCCGGGCCGTCATCTACCTGCGCCAGGCCCTGGCCCAGGACCCCGGCAACGCCCAGCTCCGCCGCTATGCGGAGGAATACCCGGAAGTTATGAATTAGGGGGGGCCCGCTACCACGGACAATTCTTTCGTAGCCGTACCTCCGTTCTGGCCCCCCCTGGGCTTCACAAAAACCCCGTTTGTTCCGGGGAAAAATAAAACCCCTAAGGGTTTTTGTTCCGCCCACCCCCCAATCGGCGGCCCCTCACCATTCCCGTACCCGAAAGGTTCCGTCCGTCTCCGCCAGGGCCACCGAGTCCCCGGACTGCACCAGAACGTACAGTCCCTTTTTCTGCGCATATTTCCGTACCGTTTCCGCCGCCGCCATCCCGGCCACCGCCCCTACCAGTTTCCTCCGGTCCCCCCGCTTGTCCAACTGCTCCCTCACCTTCCGTATCCGCTCTATATGGTCGTCCACATCGTCGGTCGTCAACGTGGATTTAATCTCCACCGGCAGGGCGTAGTCCCCGTTTTCCAGCAGCATGTCCACCTGGACAACCGTCCTGCTCCCCTCCCAGAACTTGTAGGGACCGCCGCGGGTAAAGGTGTAGCCCAGGGACCGGAACTTTTCCCAGAGCTTTGCGGAGACCATTTCCTCAATCCATCTGCCAAAGGCGTTATTCATACCGCCGATATTCCGGGACAGTTCCTTGATTTCCCGCGATACCTCCCGGGACATTTCCTTCATCTCCCGCGATACCTCCGCCTGCCTCCGGTCAGCCTCCAGGGACAATTCCTTCATCTCCCGTGATACTTCCGCCTGCCTCCGGTCAGCCTCCCGGGATATTTCCTGGAGCATTACCCAGACTTTCTCAAAGGTCAGGTCTTTGGCCGCAGCGGCGGCCTCCTCTGCCGTCATCATAATCAGAACCTCCGTAACTACTATACATAGGTAATGTGCAAAGGTCAAGCAAATTCCAGGCTCCTTCAGCAAAGACGGATGAAGCCCCCCCCCCCGGCGGGAGGCATATATGCGTTCACGGCTAGGCGTTTTTATCACGGCTGGGCTGTCAGCTTTGCTGACAGCTCTGCTGACGGCATGTTTGAACCCCATTTCGGTCAATTTCCCGGAAAATACCTCCGGGAATGTTACGCTTCCTTCCCAAAAAACACCGGACAGGGGAATTTCCCC
>JAIRXT010000120.1 GCA_031268125.1 Treponema sp.
TTGTTGACTTTACAAACCCGGCAAATAACGCATTCCACGTCATAAACCAATGGACCTATGTTGAGAATTCGAACCACCGGCCCGACATTGTTGTTTTTGTGAACGGTTTTCCCCTTGTGGTGGTTGAGCTAAAAACCTGCATGAATGAAGACGTGGGCATTGAAAACGGCTATAATCAGCTTCGCAATTACATGAAGGAAATTCCCGGCCTGTTTGTGTACAACATGTTTTGTATTATCAGCGATTTAACGGAAACCAGGGCCGGGACTGTTTCATCCGGGTTCAACCGTTTTGCCGCATGGAAAACTGTGGACGGCAGCTATGAAGAGACCAGGTACGCGCAGTACAATGTTCTTTTTGAAGGAATGTTGAAGCCGGTACGCTTCTTGGATATACTGCAAAATTTTATACTGTTTTCAAACGATACGCCGGAGGACATAAAGATGCTCGCGGGGTATCATCAGTATTTTGCGGTTAAAAAGGCCGTAGAATCAACCGTGCAGGCGGCGCTTTCTGCGGATTCAAGGGCAGCCGCGGCGCCTGCAAAAAATAAACGGAACACCGCAAAATCAAAAGATTATTTGATCGCCGCCGGACCAATGCCCCGGTACAATGCGGAACCGGGAAAGGCCGGTGTATTCTGGCATACCCAGGGCAGCGGCAAATCTCTTTCTATGGTATTTTATGCCGCGCTGCTGGTCAAAACGATGGACAGCCCCACAATTATCGTGCTTACTGACAGGAACAACCTGGACGATCAGCTCTATGAGCAGTTTTGTGATTGCAGGGATTTTTTACGCCAAACGCCGGAACAGGCAGAAAGCCGGAAAGATCTGCATAATCTCCTGAACGGCCGCAGGGCAAACGGTATTTTCTTTTCGACAATTCAAAAATTTGAAGAGTCCCCGGAGCCCCTGTCGAACCGGAGAAACATCATCGTCATGGCCGACGAAGCCCACCGGAGCCATTACGGATTAACCGAAAGAATAGCCAAGGACGGTAAAATCATTACCGGTGCTGCCCGCATTATCCGGGACAGTTTGCCCAACGCCGTCTTTATCGGATTTACCGGAACACCGATTTCATTTATTGATAAAAATACCAGGGAAGTATTCGGCGACTATATCGACATTTACGACATGACCCAGTCGGTGGAAGACGGCGCCACAAAACCGGTATATTACGAAAGCCGCGTTATCAACCTTGGCTTAAAAGAAGATGTATTGAAAAAGATTGACGAAGCCTATGAATTGCTTGCCCAGGATGCCGGTGAAAAGAATATTGAAAAAAGCAAGAAAGAACTTGGCAATATGGAGGCAATACTGGGCGCTCCTGAGACGATCAACAGTCTTTGTAATGATATTATCGAACACTATGAAAAACACCGTGCCGGCCTTTTGACGGGCAAGGCAGTGGTGGTATGTTATTCCCGCCCCATCGCCATGAAGGTCTACCGGAAATTCCTTGAATTGCGCCCGGCATGGACGGATAAGGTAAAAGTAGTGATGACGGCGGGCAACAACGATCCTGAAGAATGGCATTCAATTATCGGGAACAAAATATACAAAAAAGAGCTTGCGAAAAAATTCAAGGATGATGACGATCCGATGAAGATTGCCATTGTGGTTGATATGTGGCTGACCGGCTTTGATGTGCCCAGCCTTGCCACCATGTATGTTTTTAAGGCAATGGCCGGCCACAATTTGATGCAGGCTATTGCCCGTGTAAACCGGGTTTTCAAAGACAAAGAAGGCGGCCTTGTCGTTGATTATATCGGTATTGCCGGCGCCCTAAAACAGGCAATGAACAACTATACCGGGCGGGATCGGGAAAACTACGGCGAGATGGATATTGCTAAGACCGCGCTGCCAAGATTCTGTGAAAAATTGAAAATTTGCGGGGAGTTGTTTCATGGCTTTGTGTATCGTGCATTTATCAACGACAACTCAACCGATGCAGACAGGGCGGAGCTTATCCGGGACGGTATAAATTTTATCTTTGGGAAAGATGAGGAGACCCAAAAATTGTTTCGCAAAGAGGCGCTGCTGCTGAAGCAGGCCCGTTCCCTCTGCCAAAGCCTGCTTGATAAAGAGCAGCGCTATGAGTCTGCGTACTTTGAGGCGATCCGGGCTGCCTTGAATAAATTTACCGGATCCGGGAAACTTTCGTTCCGGGAAATTAACGATCGGATCAATGAGCTTCTTAAACAAAGCATCAAAAGTGAAGGGGTTATTAATCTTTTTGGGGAAGCCCAGGAGGATTTTTCGCTTTTTTCGCCCAAATATCTTGAGCAAATTGCAAAGATGAAACAGAAGAATCTTGCGGCGGAGCTGTTAAGAAAATTGATAGCCGAGCAGGTTCACCTTTATCAGCGGAAAGATTTTGTTCAGGCCCAAAAATTTTCGGAACGGATGCAGAAGCTGATGAACGCCTACCGTAACGGGCAATTAACAAATGCGGATGTCATTGAAGAACTTAGAAAAATGGCCCAGGATATTTCCGCCGCCCACCGGGAAGGCAAAGTTCTTGGACTGTCCCCGGAAGAACTGGCTTTTTATCATGCCCTCTCCAGTCCCCTGCGCCGGAAAGATTATTATACCAACGATCAGCTTAAAGCCATGACCCAGGAATTGACTGAAATTCTGCGGAAAAATCGTACTATTGACTGGAATAGAAAAGACGGCCCCCGGGCGGCAATGAAAATGCTTGTTAAGCGGCTGCTGAAAAAATACAAATATCCGCCGGAAGGCGAAGAGGAAGCGGTCAATACCGTCATTTCCCAATGTGAGATGTGGGTTGATGAAGAATAGCCTTATACTACCCTATGCTTCGTTCTTTTAGCTGTGAGGCCCTGGTTTTGAAGACCAGCCCTTCCGGGGAATCCAACCGGGAGGCGTGGTTTCTCTGCGCCGATCAGGGGATACTGCGGGCCACGGTTTTTGGCGGGCCCAAAAGCCGGCTCCGATCCCATGTGTCGCCGTTCCATTCGGGGACCCTGTGGGTTTACCGGGACCCGGTTCGGGATTCCTGCAAGGTAAGCGATTTTGATGTCAGGTCCTGGCGGCCGGGCCTGCGGGAACTCTACGAGCGGACAATGGCGGCGGATGCGGTGGCGGACACGGTACTGGCTTCCCACGGCGGGGGCGGCGGCTGGGACAGGGCTCTGTCCCTGGCCGGCGCCGGCCTGGATGCCCTGGCGGAGGCCGGAGCGGAGGCCTCCGGCCGTGTTTTCGTCCATTTTTTGTGGAATTGGGCGGCTTTTCTGGGGCTGCGCCCGGATTTGGCCGAGGCGGACCGCCCCTATACGGGACCTTGTGAAGCCCTTCCCGATGGATTAGTATGGTTTGATCGGCTGGAAGGGGCTTTTACCCGGACCGCGCCGGCCGGATCGGGGAACCGCTTTTTGCCCCTGGCGCCCGGCGCCCGGCGCTGGCTTTTGGCGGTACAGGACCTGGCCCCGGAGCGGATGCTGCGAATCTCCGCGGACCCGCTGTCCCTTGCACAGGCCCGGACGGTAGTTACCGCTTTGATGGCGGAAATTATTGGGAGGGAACTGCCCACCTGGAATTTTTAGCGGTACCGCGGGCCGTCCGGCGGCCGGAAGCTTTTTCAAACGGAGTAACGATGAGGGCCGTAGATATTATCGTGGCGAAACGGGAAGGCCGGGAGCTTTCCCGGGAAGAAATCTCCTTCCTGATTAGCGGCTTTGTGGCGGGGAGCATCCCCGATTACCAGGTATCCGCCTGGGCTATGGCGGTCTTCTTTAGGGGCATGAGTCCCGGCGAAACCGCCGCCCTGACCGAAGTAATGCTCAATTCCGGGGAACGGATGGATCTTTCGGGTATCGGCGGCCCCCTGGTGGACAAACATTCCACCGGCGGGGTTGGGGACAAAACCAGCCTGATTCTGGCCCCCCTGGCGGCAAGCCTGGGACTGCGGGACCCGATGATGTCGGGCCGGGCCCTGGGTCATACCGGGGGTACTCTGGATAAACTTGATTCCATACCCGGTTACCGTACCAGCCTGTCCCCCGCCGAATTCCGGGAGATTGTGGCCCGGGACGGCTTTGCCATGACCGGGCAAACCAAAGATACGGTTCCCGCGGACCGGCTGCTCTACGCCCTGCGGGACGTAACCGGCACGGTAGAGTCCATCCCCCTTATCACCGCCAGTATCCTGTCCAAAAAAAAGGCCGAAGGGACGGAAGCCCTGGTTCTGGATGTAAAATACGGCGCCGGGGCTTTTATGAAGGACCCGGCGGATGCGGAAAAGCTTGCCCGGTCCCTGATCAATACCGGAGCGGCCCTGGGGCTTAAGATCATCGCCCTGCTTACCAACATGAACCAGCCGCTGGGGAGCATGGTGGGGAATTTTCTTGAAGTTGAAGAATGTTACGCCTGCCTGGACCCGGCGCTTTACGGGGACGCAGCCCTGGGGCTGTCCGCCGATCTTATGGAGCTGAGCCTGGAGCTGACGGCCCGCATGCTCATGCTGGGGGATAAGGCCGGAAGCCCGGAAGAAGGCCGGCGGCTCTGTCTGGAGGCCCTGAAAAGCGGGAGGCCCCGGGAACTTTTCCTAAGGAACATCGAAAGCCAGGGCGGGGACCGGGGACGCTTCCTTGCCATGCTGGGAAATTACCGGTCCCCCCACCGGTCGGAAATTTTTGCCCGGGAAGACGGCTATATCTTCCGGATAGACGCATGGAAGCTGGGGCACGCGGGAATAGGCCTGGGGGTGGGGCGGAACCGCAGCGAGGATCCGGTAAGCCCCCAGGCGGGAGTGCAATTTCACAAAAAGGCGGGGGCCCCGGTACGCAGGGGGGACCTGTTGATGACGGTTTGGGGGAAAGACCGGGAGGGCCTTAAAGCCGCCGTCCCCCTCATTGAGCAGGCGGTAGAGTATTCGGCCGCAAAGCCTCTCCCGGAACAGCTTGTTATGAAAGAGATACGGCATGGATAAAACGGCATTGAACTGGGAAAAGCGGGAGATACCCCCGGATTTGGTTAAAAGCGTGGATGCAAAGTACCACTGCGGCCCCATCACCGCTTCTATTCTGATCCGCCGGGGTTTTTCCGGCGGGGAGGCGATCCGGTACTTTCTGGAAAGCGATCCGCGGTACCTGCGTAATCCCTTTGAACTTCCCAGCATGGAAGACGCTGTGGAGCGGATCCTCAGCGCCAGGGAAGAAGGGGAGCGCGTCCTGATCTTTGGGGACCGGGATGTGGACGGTATCACCAGCACCGTGCTGATTCGGGAAACCCTGGCTGCTATGGGGTTGGAACCGTCCTGGCGCCTCCCCCGGGGGGATGAGCCTTACGGCCTTTCGATGCAGGCGGTGGAGGAGTTTGCCGCCGATTCGGGAACCCTGATCATCACCGTTGACTGCGGCATCTCCAATGTGGCGGAGATAGCACGGGCCAGCGAACTGGGAGTAGACGTGATCATCACCGACCACCACAACCCCCAGGGCGTCCTGCCTCCGGCCTACGCCGTCATCAATCCCAAAGTCGATACGGACCCCGCTTACCCATTCCGGGATCTGGCCGGCTGCGGGGTTGCCTTTAAGCTGGCCTGCGCCCTGCGTTTTGCCCAGCGGAGCAGCTTCTACGGGCAGGAACTGTGCCTCCTCAACGTCCGGGCGGCCAATGATGCCTGGATCATCGAAATTGTCAAACTGCGGAACCTGGCGGTCATAGGACGCCTGAGTGAGACCGTGGTCCCCGGCGTGGTCCGCATCACCGACACCCGGCTTCCTGCCTTTCTGGAAGGCCAGCAAATCCTAACCTGGGACCTCCCTTTGCAGGCCGGTATCCTGGGCAGGATCTTCGGCAAGGGAGTGGAGATTGCGATGCTGGACATTGCCCCGGAGATTGCCAAGGAAATACCCAAAAGCCAGGGGCAAAGCCTCTTGCGGCTCCGGGAAGAATCCCGCCTGGCCCGGTATTCCGTGGAGGAAATCACCGAGCTGGATGTTTTTCTCAACCTGTTTATTTCCTTTGTCCGTAAGCGGGAAAAACTTTGGACAACCCAGGATGAGGAGGGGCTCCAACTGGCCGGCCTGGGGACGGTGGCGGATATTATGCCCCTGTTGGACGAAAACCGGATCATCGTAAGGGGGGGCATCGAATCGATCAAGACCAGGCCCCGGCCGGGTATTGCGGAACTGTTGTTCAAGCTGGGCCTTGCGGGTTCCCGTTTCGGCAGCAAGGAACTCTCCTGGCAGCTCTGCCCGGCGATTAACGCCGCGGGGCGGATGGGAAAGCCGGAGATTGCGGCGAATTTGCTGATGGAACCGGACCCGGTAGTCCGGGACAGGCTGGCGGCTGAACTGATCAGCCTTAACGACGAACGGAAGAAGCTGGGGGAGGAGACCTGGAACATTGCCGAACCGATGGCCCAGCAAAACCTTGACCGCTTTAACGGCAAACTGGCCCTGGCCTGCGGGGAAAATATCAACCGGGGGGTTACGGGGCTTATGGGCTCCCGGCTGGTCAAGCGTTTCAACGTTCCGGCCCTGGTGGTGTCCTTTGCCGGGGAAACGGCCACCGGTTCCCTCCGTTCCGTCAAGGGCTACGACCTCCGCCCCCTGCTGGAACAATGCGCCGATCTGTTCCTGGATTGGGGGGGGCACAACTATGCGGCGGGTTTTAGCATGGATCGGGGAAACTGGGAAGCATTCCTAAAGCGCCTGGAAACCCTGTCGGGGGCCATAGAATTTACCCCGGAGCAGGGAACGGCCATACTGATCGATGCGGAACTCCCCCCCGCCTACCTAAGCCCGGAAATCATCGACATTGTGGAAAAGTTTGAGCCCTACGGCGAGGAAAACCGGCCCCTCTCCTTCATGACCCGGAATGCCCGGATATCGGACATTAACCTGATGGGGAAAAACGGCGCCCCCCACGTAAAACTTACCCTGGACATAGGGAGCTACAAGTGGCCCGCCGTGTACTGGCAGGCTGCGGACAAGATTCCCGGCGAATTTGACCTCCACGATTCGGTGGATCTGGTGTTCGGCATGACCCGCAACTGGTTCAGCGGCGACGGGAAACCCCAGCTTGTTATCACGGATATGAAGCGGACCGGAGCGTAATTTCTAAACGGATCGAAAAACGGCAGGAGGCAGGTATGACGGCAACGATGAAGGGAGTAGTGCTCCCCGGTAACAGCACCGTGGAATTCCGGGAGTACCCGGTCCCTGAACCGGGCCACGGGCAGGTTCTGGTAAAAACCAAGGCTTCGACCATCTGCGGGAGCGATATCCGGGCCATCTACCACGAACACCAGGGCAAAGGAGCGGAAGCCTACCAGGGGGTAATCGCCGGGCACGAGCCCTGCGGGCAGATCGAAGCTTGCGGCCCCGGCTGCCGGCGTTTTAAGCCGGGAGACCGGGTGATTATCTACCACATTTCCGGCTGCGGCGTCTGCCACGACTGCCGCATGGGCTATATGATAAGCTGCTCCAGCCCCTACCGGGCGGCCTACGGCTGGCAGCGGGACGGCGGCATGGCCGAATACATCCTGGCGGATGAAAAGGACCTGGTGGCTCTGCCCGGTGAACTGTCCTACGCCGACGGGGCCCAGGTGGCCTGCGGCTTTGGGACGGTTTACGAGGCCCTGGAGAAGATCGGCGTCAGCGGGGACGATGCGGTACTGGTGGTAGGTCTTGGCCCCGTGGGCTTGGCGGCCCTGATGCTTGCCAAGGCGATGGGGGCGCAGAAACTTATCGGCGTAGAACTTAAGCAGGAACGCATCGATCTGGCGCGGAAGCTGGGACTGGCCCAGACCCTTATCAGCCCCGGCCCCAATGCCCTCGGCCAAATTCTGGCGGCTACCGGCGGCAAGGGTGTCGAAAAAGCGGTGGATTGCAGCGCCAATGACTCTGGCCGCGCCCTGGCCGTCCGTGCTGCCCGGCAATGGGGGAAGATCGCCCTGGTGGGGGAAGGGGGAACCCTGTCCGTCAATCCCAGCCCGGACATGATCCACCCCCAAAAGACCGTCTACGGTTCCTGGGTAACCAGTATCTGGCGCATGGAAGACCTGGTGGAGCGCCTGGTCCGCTGGAATCTGCACCCCGCTGACCTGATAACCCACCGCTTTCCCCTGGAACAGGCCGCCGAAGCCTACCGCCTTATGGCCTCCGGCAACTGCGGCAAGGTGGCGGTCTGCTTTGACGAGGAACTGCACCAGCAATTCTCATGTTAACCATTCCAAAACGAAAAGGCGCCCCGCCCGGCTTTTGCGGAGCGCCTTTTCATCCTTTCCCAAACCAAGAATTGCTGGAACTGCACGCTGCTTCTTTACTTGTCACGGAACGTAACCACAAATCCTGACCACCGATCTCCGGAATTTGAATAAGTTACAACGTCTGGCCGTGTATAAGTAAAATCGGAGCCAAATGTGAGGCTGTTACTCCGCTTTACACCTTGTTCACCGCTTGCGAGTTGCTCGCTATCCAGAGGAATAACCGCCCCCGGAGCTAAACAAATCATCAAACGTTCCACAGCTAATGAAAACTAACCCACTTGCCAGCGCAGTGCCGGCCATTGCCAATAAATACTTCGTGCTTTTCATAAGAAAGCCTCCTCATTTGTTGTTTGGGTATGGCTGGAAGTTGTGACAAGTCTTAGAGCTTTATATAGGCATGATAGAGATGGAACGGAAATTTCCCTCCCCGGAAATGCTGGAACGGACAGCCGCCGCCTTGGAAGTGGATTCCCCCTCAACGTCTCGTAGAACTTCCGTAGAACATCCCTCAACTCTCGCAGAGTTCTACTTACAGGGAGGTTTGCTTCCGCTTTGCCAGGATGGTTTCGGCGATTTCCGCAAAGCCGTCTCCGCAGTCCCGTGAGGCGACAAAGGCGGGGAGGCGCTGTATCAGCGTTTCGTACTTCCGCACATTCGCCACCGCGCAGGCCAGGGGAAAGCGGGCGAACATGGGCTCGTCGTTGGGGGAGTCCCCGGCAAAGACCAGTTCCCGGTCGCCGGGACCGCCCTGCCAGCCGAAGCGGCGGGACAGGAACCTTTCGGCCATAGAAAGCTTGTCGTAGTTCCCCATCCAGATGTTGATGTGGATGGAGGAAACCTTGGCTTGGGCGCCTTCCTGCACGGCGATATCCCGGACCCGCCGGGCGGCCGCCAGGGGAAGGACGGGGTCTTCTTCCGCAAAGTCCAGGGCCAGATCGTAAAGCCGGGCGAACTGATCCTTGGCGACCCGGAGCAGGGGGAACTCCGCCAGAGCCCGCTCCTTTATTTTCGCCAGTACCGGGTGATCGTTCCGCACGGCCTGGGGGTGGTAGTCCGCTTTGAGGGAGGGAAGCCGGCCGGACCCCGGACTGCCGGAATCTTCGGAGGGCCGGGCCTCTTCCCAGAAGGCCAGGGCGCCGTTCTCCCCTACTACCCCGTCTACGGGCCACTCCCGGGCGATAAGATCGCACCAGCCCGCGGGCCGGCCGGTTACGGGGATCACCTTGAGCCCCGCCTCCTTAAGTTTCCACAGGCTTGCATAGGCTGATGCCAGGAGTTTCCCCTCCCTGGTAAGGGTATCGTCAATATCCATCAGGATGTAGCGCAGCCCAGCGGCCTCCGCGGCGGTCATTTCGGCGACAGGTTTCAT
>JAIRXT010000152.1 GCA_031268125.1 Treponema sp.
ACAACCAGTGCCTGGGCTGCCACTCTGTGCCTTCCTTCCCGGTTTTCCCTGATTCTATCAGCAGTTTTTCTGAACTACCCCGTTGCGGCAGTCTCGCTTTGGGCGTATTCGTGTTTAACGGCAAATTCCAATTCGAGTATACGCAAAAAACCTGCGGGGATCAATTGTTATCCCGGCAGGGCATCGGCGTTTACTCGTGAACAAGTTCATGTTTGCACAAAGGCAGATTTTTTGAAAAATCCACGGTAAGATGATGCAATTATGCGGGAAATTTGGATACCGGAGTTGTTAAGCTCCCTTTTTATGCTGGTTTTTCTTGTCCGCCCCCTGTTCAAGGGGCTGTGGCCGCTGGACGGTATAGCGTGGCTGCCCTCCCTGGCCTTGGGGACCGCGGTTATCATCTTTCCCGCCTACGGCTTCAGGCCCGAATGTATCCCGCTGGCGGCGGGCTGTTTTCTTATAACACTGATGAATATACGGCCCCTCCTGACGGGGGCCTCCCGCAACGCCGAATTCCACGAGCAGAGGACCCTGTTTACGGTTTCCTCCATTGCGTTTCTGGTGTTTTCCACCGCCCTGGCCCTGTGGTTCTCCCCGGTTCCGCAGGACCCCGTGAATCCGCGGAAGGTTACGCTGCGGGGTCCCGATGAGGCCGGAAGCCCCGTTTACACCCTGCATATTTTCGACGGCAAAGCCCCGGCGTCCGGAATCCCCGGGGGCCGGCCCCTGATCTTCCTGGTTCCCCCCGAATTCGGCGGTTTGAATGCGGTGGACAGACTCTGCGCCGCCCTGGGGGAGCGGGGTTTCAGCGTGATAAGCTACACCCGTCCCGGTTCTGCGGCCCGCCTGCTCAGACTCTGGCGGGCCTTCCACGGCGGGACCAGGTCTAAAAAGGCGAATGACGCGGGCCGGGCCCTGGAGGCGGAAAAAAAGGCGGAGATCGAATATGTGCTGGCATACCTAAAGGAAAACCTGGCGTCCCTGGCCCCCGGCGCCAACGGGGACGCCCTTTTCCTGGCGGGCTGGGGGGCGGGAGGTTCCGCCCTGGCTTATCTCTGCGCCGGGCAAGGCGAAACCGCCCCCGGCAGATGGGCGGCGGCCGCAAAACCGGCCTACGGCGCCCTGGGGCTCGTGGTGGTGGAAGGCCGTTTCTGGTCCTCCTGGGTCCCCGCCCCGCCGCCGCCCGCCATCGAAACATCCAACGCTTTTCTTGCCCCCCTGGTAAGGGTCCGGAATTGGCTGGCCCGGTTCCTGCCGGAACGGATCGAAGGCCCCGGAACGCCGCCGCAGCCGGCGATCCCCGCCCTGTACCTGGTATCCGGCCGGGCGCTGGACGAGGGCGAAAAAAGCTATGCCGCCGTCTTTGCGGCCCTGCGGAACTCCGCCGCCCCCGCCCTCCTGGCCGCCCTGGAGGGGGCGGGCCCCCTGGATTATTCGGATCTCCGGGAGGAATACCCGCTTTACACCACGCTGTTTTCCGGCAGCGGGGGAAACGGCAGTGAAAATAGCGGAGAGAGCGGCGGGAAGGGAGGCTATCTGGAAAAAAGCGCCGCCCTGATCGGCCTTTTTTGCGAATTGACGGCGCCGTCCAACGCCAGGACCGCCGCCGCCTTTACCGGCCGGCTCCGGCTGCCGGGGGGACTTTATCTGGAAACCAGCTCTTGGAATTTTGGGGATTTCCGGCTATACTAGGCCCGTGAGCGCGCAATCTACCCGTAAACTGGACGACTACTTCAAATCCCTTTTGGACATTGAAGGTTTTAGCAGTGTTGATGTTTCCCGGAACGGCCTGCAGGTAGACAATGACGGCGCGGAGATTAACAAAATTGCCTTCGCGGTGGATGCGAATCTGGAAACTTTTAAGCGCGCCGCCGGCTGCGGGGCGGGTATGCTCTTTGTGCATCACGGCCTCCTCTGGGGAGAAGCCCCGCGGATAACGGGGAATTTCCGGGGGCGGCTCAAATTTCTGCTGGATCACAACATCGCCCTCTACGCGGTCCACCTTCCCCTGGATGAAAACCCCCGGCTGGGGAACAACGCCGCCCTGGCGGATCTGCTGGGACTTAAGGAAATACAGCCCTTCGGGCTGTACCACGGCCGTAAAATAGGGTATAAGGGGGTTCTTGATCCCCCCATTCCTGTTGAAGAAGCGGTAAAACGCATAAACTTTGCAGGCCGTCCGCCCCTGGGGGTGTTTCCCTTCGGCCGGGATTTGAATAGGACCTGCGCGGTAATCTCCGGGGGCGCCGCCGGGGAGGCATTACAGGCAATCGCGGAGGGCCTCGATCTGTACATCACCGGAGAGGCGGGGCATGGTATCTACCACGAACTCCAGGAGGCCGGTCTGAACATGGTCGCCGGGGGGCACCACTCAACCGAAGTATGGGGGGTCCGCCGGGTGATGGAATGCTGTGCGGCGGAACTGGCCGTAGAGGGCGAATTTATTGACATCCCCACCGGTTTGTAGGGGAATCTCCCCAGGCCGGCTGGGATTGAACGGAGTCGAGATGAACGAAACTGCCAAAAAAAAGATACTGCCCCTAAGCCTGACGGCGCTGATCCTGTTGCTCGATCAGGGAGTTAAAGCCTTTATCGTTAAAAACTGGCCGAATGAGGGCCTTATCAACGATGTTTTTAACAACGGTTTCCTGTACATCTTCCACGTGCGGAACAAGGCCATCGCCTTCAGCCTGGGGCACAACCTGCCCGGCCAGGCCCGGTTCGTGCTGTTTACTATCGCCCCCATTCTGGTTCTTGGGTTTCTATTCTGGTATTATCTGAAGTCCCAGGATTTTACCCGTCTGCAGCGCTGGGCGGTGGCAGGAATCCTGGGCGGCGGCCTGGGGAACCTTATCGACCGGGTTTTCCGGCCCGACGGCGTGGTAGATTTTATCAGCGTAAAATTCTATGGGATCCTGGGGATGGAGCGTTTCCCCACCTTCAACGTTGCCGATTCCAGCATTGTGATCTGCTGTATCCTGTTCTTCATCAGCATCATAAAGAGTCCGGGTATTGCGGAAAAAACGCCCGAACCGGGCGCCCGGTAGAATGTAAAAAGCCGCCTTGTGGCGGCATAACGGCGAAAAAAACGGAGTAATGCCATGAACAAGCGGACAAACACCCTGCTATTTATCCTGGGGGCCACGGTATTCAATATTCTGCTCTACATCATCTGCTTTTTGCTGCTGCTGGTGATCTATTCAAGATTTGCAGTATTACTGCCGGAATCCTCCCAGCAGTGGGGGATCATCGTCATCCTGATCCTTCCTATTGCCCTAAGCTTCATCCTGTACCGCGTGATCCTCAAGGCGATACTTAAAAAAGTCGACATGGAAAAGCACTTTGCCCCTCTTTTCGGGGCCCGCCGCCCTCCCAAGAAGCTTTCCTAGCGGCTTATTAGCTCATGTTACACAAATGGCAGGAATTTGTCCGCGAATGGACGCTAATATACGCGAATATTCCCTGTTTTTACAAAAAATTCGCGTAATTTGCGGGCTTTTTTTTCCGGTGCGTAAGGTGAGTTACTTAAGAACTCTTGTCCCAGTACCGGAAGAATATCTTCAGTACCCCCGGAACGGCCCGCAGCCGGGCGGCTAAACCCGGCCCCCCAAGAAAGGCGGCAATGGCGCGGATACCCCGGTAGACCCCCGGCGAATAGGGCTGCCACCACAGATCTTTCTTTACTCCGGGAAGTATGTCGTCCACCACCACCTTGAGCCTCAGCATCTCCCTGAAGCCCGGCTCCCCGTGGGTTTTCCCCAGCCCCGAATCGCCAAAACCACCCCAGGGGCTTTCCGCCAGGCCGTGGGACATAAGATGATCGTTCAGCATCACCGCCCCGGCGTTAAGCCGGGATGCCAGGCGGGCGGCGGCCCGGCGGTCCCTGGACCAGACCGAGGCGGTAAGGCCGTAGGGAGAATCGTTGGCGGTACGGAGGGCTTCTTCGTCATCATCCACGGGGATCACCGCGGTTACCGGGCCAAAGATCTCCTCCTCCATGATGGGCATACCGGGTTTCACCCCGGTCAGGACCAGCGCCGCAGTAAAACGGTCCGCAAAGGGATTCGGCGCGGATGATGCGGCGCCTTCAACCGGGCTCCGGGCGGCGATTTTGGCCCCCTGTGCAAGACATTCTGCAATCTGGGCTTCCGCCTTCTCCTTCTGTTCCCGGCTGGTCATGGGCCCCAGATCGGCATTTTCATCCCAGCCGGGGCGCAGGCCGGAAACCAGGGCGCAAAATTTTTCCAAAAATGCCTGGTACACCGGGCGTTGTACCAGGATACGCTGAACGCCCCCGCAGGACTGGCCCGCGTTGGAATAGGCCGCCCAGAGGATACCGGCGGCGGCCCGGTCCAGGTCCGCGTCGGCCCGGACCACCGCCGCATCCGCGCCTCCCAGTTCCAGCACCAGGGGGAGCAAATGCGGAGCGGCCAGGGCCATGAGTTCCCGGCCGACGGCGGTGGACCCGGTAAAAAAAAGTTTGTCCACCCCGGCACGGACACCGGCGCTTCCGCCGTCCCCGGTAATAAACGCGGGGCCGGCTTCCCTGCCGGGCAGTTCCACATAGTTAAAAAGCCCCGGCGGCAGATCCGCCGCGGCAAAAAGCTCCGCTAAAAAACGGCCCACAGCGGTAGTAACGGAGGCGGTTTTAAGAATCACCGCATTCCCCGCCAGCAGGGCCATGACTACCTCGGAAAAAGGAATGGCAAAGGGGTAGTTCCAGGGGGAGATAATCCCCACCACCCCCCAGGGCCGGTATTCCAGGCGGCTGCGTTTGTTGAACATCAACAGACTCGCCCCGGCAAGCTTCCGCCCCTTCAAAAAGGAACGGCCCCGCCGTATGTAATAGCCCATCCCCATGATCGCCGGCAGAACCTCCGCCGCCAGGGCATCAAGCCGCAGCTTGCCGTTTTCCCGGTGGATGGTTTCTACCAGTTCATCAATATGGGTACACAGCCAATAGGATGCCTTTTTAAGTTTCTTCGCCCGGACGCTGTAGGGCAGCGCAGCCCACAAAACCTGTGCCTTCCGGGCTTCCCCTATCAGTTCCGCTACAGAAGATCTGCAATGGTCCGTTTTCATTATCGGTCCCCCCTGAATTTGTCCGGGAATCAAAGCGTCAGGCGCTGCTATAACACGCCGAATTACCGGCCGGCGGACTCAATTTACCCCGCGGCAGACAAAAACACAAGGGTTGCTGGACTCCCGTATTCCGATGATCTATCATTTTGCCAGGAGTTTGCCGATGAAAACGTTTATGGATACGGATTTTCTTCTTAATTCCGGTACGGCACGGCGGCTTTACCACGAAGCGGCCGCGGAAGAACCAATTTTCGATTATCACTGCCATCTGAACCCCAGGGAAATTGCGGAAAACACCCGCTTTCCCGATCTGGCCTATATGTGGCTGGGGGAAAACCTCTACGGGGATCATTACAAGTGGCGGGTACTGCGGGCCAATGGGATAAGCGAAAAACTGATAACGGGGGATGCGGAGCCCTGGGACAAATTTCTCGCCTGGGCGGAAACCATGCCGGCCCTGATCGGGAATCCCCTGTACCACTGGACACATCTGGAGCTGCAGCGTTACTTCGACATTCACGAGGTTCTGAACAAGGACAGCGCCCGCTCTATATGGGAGGCGGCAAACGAAAAACTACAGAAGGACCCGGAGCTTTCAACACTGGGCATTCTGAAAAAATTCAAGGTCTACGCGCTGGGAACCACCGACGATCCTGCAGATTCCCTGGAATGGCACGAAAAGATCCGGCGGGACGGGGCATGCACTACCAGGGTACTACCCTCGTTCCGGCCGGACCGGGCCCTGGACATAGATAATCCCGGTTTTGCCGGGTATATCGGGACCCTGGGCAAAGCGGCGGGGTGGAATATCGCAACTGTCCGGGACCTTGTGGCGGCCCTGGAAGATCGAATCGCCTTCTTTGACAAACTGGGCTGCTGTGCGGCGGACCACGGGCTGGAATACATACCCTTTAGAATTACCGCGGAAGACCGGGGAACGGAAGGGGCCTGGGAAAAAGAACTGGAAGCCGTCTTTGCCGGGGCCCTGGAAGGGAAGTCCCCCAGCGCGGAACAGGCGGAATCCTGGAAAACCTTTATCCTGACCCGCCTGGCGGCGGCTTACCACGACCGGAACTGGGTCATGCAGATCCACGCCGCCGCCCTGCGGAACATCAATTCCCGCGCCCTGGAAACATTGGGCCCCAACACCGGCTATGACGCGGTCCACGATCATCCCGCGGCGGCCAAACTCGCCCGGCTGCTGGATTACCTTGCGTCCTCTGGAAAACTCCCCAAAACGATTCTCTACAGCCTCAACCCAAAGGATTTCTACTCCCTGGCCACGATCATGGGGGGCTTCCAGGGAGATCCCGCAGGGGGGGCGGCCATCCCCGGCAAGATGCAGTTGGGTTCCGCCTGGTGGTTCCTGGACCACCGGGACGGCATGGAATCCCAGATGCGGCTTTTGGGGAATGTGGGACTCCTGTCCCGCTTTGTGGGGATGCTTACCGACTCCCGCAGCTTCCTGTCCTACCCCCGGCATGAATATTTCCGCCGGATTCTCTGCAGCCTGCTGGGAAACTGGGCGGAAGAAGGGGAAATCCCCGCGGATTTCGGGCTTTTGGGCGGTATGGTCCGGGATATTTCGTTCGGGAATGCCCAACGGTACTTTGAAACCGTATAAAAATTAAGTAAGCTCCTTTACATGAAAATTTGGATAAAACTGCTCCTGGGGGCTTTGGCGGGCATACTGATAGCCCGCTTCCTCCCCCAGGACAACAGACAGATCGTTGAAATTATGGACTGGCTGGAAAAACTGGTCCTGCGGATTGGCCGTTACGCGCTGATTCCCCTTCTGGTATTTTCCCTTAGTATTGCTGTGCATAAACTCCGCCAGGACGGACAGTTCTGGTCCCTGGTGTTCCGTTCATTTTTGTTTATCGCCGGGGCCGCTGTCTTTGTCATCGCAGCGGGAGTAACAGCCATCCGCCTTTTTCCCCCCAATCAGATACCCATCCATTTTGAAGAAGAGCTGGGAAGCATCACCCTGGACACCGCCGCCAACATCCTTGCGCTGTTTCCGCCGAATATGTTTCAGGCCCTGACGGGGGATTCTCTTTACCTGTTTCCCGTCTGCGTGTTTGCTTTTTTCCTGGGCATGGGACTTTCTTATGACCGGAATTTTACAAAACCGGTTATCGCGTTTATCGATTCCCTTTCCCGTATTTTTTATTATATTGTTGTATTTTTTTCTGAAATAATGGGGTTTTTAATTATTGTGCTTGCGGCATACTGGGCGGTACGGTTCCGGAATATTCTTAAGGTGGAAGTATACAACGAATTTATCGTTCTATTGGCGGCCTTTAGCCTGATTCTGTGCTTTGTTATTCTGCCCCTGTTTCTCTATTCTTTAAGGCCAAAGGTAAACCCCTGGGCCCTTTTGTACGGAAATTTAGGCCCCGCCATTACGGCATGGTTTTCGGGCGATATTAACTTTACCCTGCCGCTTATGCTGCGCTGCGGAAAGGAAAATTTCGGCGCCCGCCGGCGTTCCAACACCGTTACCCATGCTCTTTTTAATACTTTTGGCAGGGCCGGCAGCGCCATGACGGCGGCAATGGCTTTTATTCTCATTATTAAATCGTACTCCAGCCTGGATATATCGCTGACCGATTCCCTTTTTATCGGACTGCGGGCATTTGTCATTTCCTTTTTCCTTGCCGGCCATCCCGGGAACGGGGCCTATACCGCACTGGCGCTGATCTGCCTGGGTTACGGACAAAGTTACGAGGCAGGATACCTGCTCCTTAAACCCTTGGCCTTCTATCTTATTACCATTGGCACTTTCCTTGATACGATAATCGCCTCTTTTTCGTCTTTTGCCATTGCACGGCTAAGCGGCCTCCAGGAAGATAAAAGCCCCCGGCACTTCATTTAACCGTTTCAAACCGCAGGAATACTGATCCCATTGTAAGCAGCGGCTCTTTCAAAACCAAGTTTTGAAAGAGCCTTTGATATAACATTTTTCAATTTATCTCAATTTTTTTGTAAACGCCTTGTCATATCAAAATACTTGTGTTACTATTTAGGTATAAAATAATTACCAAGGAGTAATTTATGGCAAAAGAACAGAGTCCCGGTGCGGTATTCAAATCCTACATGGATCAGTACAATCTTACGGCAGCTAAAATTGCCGCAGATATCAAACTGAGCCAGTCCAGCATCCGCCTTCTTATCGGCGGAAAACTCAAAATTTCCGTACCCATCGCCCTGCGGCTTTCCAGGTATTTCGGAAACAAACCGGAGTTTTGGATCGATCTGCAGAACACCTACGAATTGGCCGAAGCAGCCAGGAACCCCAAACTGTCCGCCATTTTTAAGGCAATCCCCAAGGCTAAAAAGCAGGAAGCCAAGGCCCCCGCCAAGGCGCCTGTTAAACCCGCCGCCCGGACTGCCAGGAAACCCGCGGGTAAACCCGCCGCAAAGCCCAGGGCCGCAAAGTAGTT
>JAIRXT010000232.1 GCA_031268125.1 Treponema sp.
ATTTTCATATCTTTCCCATTATTTTTCATTTGCCCATCCAATGTTAATAAGGGTAAATTTAATCTATATGATGTTTCCAAATAATATGCATCATAAGCATAAATATTATATTTACATGATAATTTTAGTGCCTTTATCATGTTTACTTTTACTATCCGTAAGGGTAGTGTTTCATATAATGTATAAGCCCTTATTATTTGTTCTTCATTTAATCGGTTCCTTTTATACATCCGGGATAAAGCATTCCCAATCTCGAATGGTATCATTTCCGGTGCAGCAAGCTCTGCACCTTCCGTCAATGTGATTATCCTTTGTTTTTCTGGTTCATTAAGAATAATACATATTATTGTACTGGCATCCACCATTATTTCCATATTGTACAATGTATATCAATTTTATGATTTTGTCAAAAGGTTTTTACGAAGGACGTATCCGGGCTGGTATCGGACTGTGGTATAAAGGCTGGTTGAACACAACAAAGTGAACTGGCGGGGGAGCGGACCTTTATACACTTGTTCACGGGTAAATGCCGATGTCCCGGGGGCTTCCGCCGGTTTGCAGAAAATTTAAACCGGGGTATAGTTAATAGTGTGAGCATGGCGGACAGGACATTGGCAGGGGAAGCCCCGCGGCTTTACCATCCCCTGGCGGTAGGGGGCCTTGTGCTGGGGGGGAATCTGTTCCTGGCCCCGGTGGCCGGTTATTGCGACCGGGCTTTTCGTTCAATATGCGCCGGGGCGGGGGCGGATTTTGGCTTTCCGGAACTGGTCTCCGCGGAATCGGTTATCCGCGGCCGGCCCGATCTGCAACCCGCAGACGATCCGGCCCCGGTAAGCCGGCTGCTGCGCCGGGCGGACAACGAAGCATACTACGGTATCCAGCTTTTCGGCGCAGCCCCGGACCGGATCGGCCGGGCGGCGGCCCTGCTGGGCCGCTGGAATCCCGCGGTACTGGACATCAACTCCGGCTGCCCGGTGCCCAAGGTAGTACGGACCGGGGCCGGGGCCGCCCTGATGCAGGACCCTGCCGGCCTGGGCCGCGTGGTGGAGGCGGCAGTGCGGGCAAGCCGGGAACACCTGGGGAACGTTCCGGTAACCGTCAAACTCCGTTCCGGCTGGGACAGCCAATCGGTCAACTACCGGGAATGCGGGCGGATCGCCGTGGAGGCCGGGGCCGCCATGATAAGCCTCCACCCCCGGACCAGGGCCCAGGGCTACGGCGGGGAAAGCGACTGGGCCCATATTGCAGACCTGGTAAGCCGGCTTCCGGTCCCGGTTACCGGCTCCGGCGATCTGTACTGCCCGGACGATGCACGGCGGATGTTCCGGGAAACAGGCTGCGCTGCGGTAATGTTTGCCCGGGGGGCCCTGGGGAACCCGTTCATCTTCCCGGAAACCAAGGCCCTGCTTACCGGCGGTGAATACCGGCCCCCCGGCCCGGCAGAGCGGATGAGCGGCGCCCTGCAGCACCTGGAACGCCTGGCTGCGGACCTGGGGGAACGGCGGGCCTGTGTGGAAATGCGTAAGCATTTCTGCGCGTACACCAAAGCCTGTTACCGGACGCCGGATTCCCCGGCGAAGTCCGGCCTGCCCGGCGGCGGCGCCCTGCGAAACCGCCTTGTTCACGGGGAAACGATTGGGGACTTTCGGCGTATCTTGAAGGAAGCCGGGCTGTTGTTATAAGAAGGAGTCTATGCAATTTTCTATCTGTATTGACGCTTTGTTCCGGGGCCGGCCCCAGGAAGAGGCCCTGGAAGCGGTAAAAGTTGCGGGGTTCGGCAGCTTTGAATTTTGGAACTGGTGGGACCGGGACCTGGACGGCCTGCATGCAAAGGCCCAAAGCCTGGGGCTTTCCTGCCATACCTTTTGCACCCGCATGTCAAGCCTTACGGACCCGGCGCAGCGGGACAGCTGCCTTGCGGGGCTTAAAGAATCTATCGCTGTAGCAAAAAAATTGGGGGTAAAGATGCTTATCTCCCCGTTAGGGCAGGATACCGGGGCCCGCCGGGATTTTCAGCACGAATCCGCGGTAGCGGGCTTAAAGGCCGCCCTTCCGCTGCTGGAAGAAAGCGGCATTACCCTTGCCGTGGAACCCCTGAACGGCCGGGTGGATCATCCCGGCGTCTTTTTGGAATCCTCCGGCGAGGGCTTTGAAATTGTCCGCCAGGTGGGCAGCAGCCGGGTAAAGCTTCTGTTCGACATATACCATCAGCAGATTACCGAAGGGGACATTATACGCAGAACCGGCGCATATGTGGACAGTATTGTCCACATCCACGCGGCGGGGACGCCGGGGCGGCACGAGCTGGACCAGGGGGAACTGAACTACCCCGCAATTTTTAAGGCCCTGGACGGGCAGGGCTACCGGGGTTTTATAGGGCTGGAATATTTCCCCACGGCGGATGCGGTGGAAGGATTAAAAAATCTGCGGGGTATCTTATGAATTTTCTCCGCCGCCCATTCCGCTACCGCTACAACGGGGTAGTCCTTTGGATCATCGGTATCAATGTTCTTGTTTTTCTGGCGGAACAGATTATCGGGTCCCGGCAAATAGAATTTTTCTTCTCCATGATCCCCGCGCTGGTAGTAGTCCGGCACTGGGTGTGGACCTTTGTAACCTACATGTTCCTGCACGGGGGTTTTAGCCACCTGTTTTTTAACATGTTCGCCCTTTTTGTCTTTGGCACCCAGGTGGAACGCCAGATGGGGAGCAGGGAATTCCTGTTGTTTTATTTTCTTTCCGGCATTCTGGCGGGATTTTTTTCGTTTGTGGTGTATTATCTTACCGGGGCGTATGGCATAAATCTGGTGGGCGCTTCCGGGGCTATTTTTGCGGTACAGCTTGCCTATGCGGTCTATTACCCCAATTCGATTATCTACCTGTGGGGGCTGCTTCCTCTCCGGGCCCCCATCATGGTCCTGGGCTTTACCGCCCTGGAATTGTTCTCCATGCTTACCGGGCGGGCGGGCAATGTGGCCCACATCACCCACCTGGCGGGTTTTGGCTTTGCCTGGGTTTACTTCCTTGTCCGCCTGGGGCTTAACCCCGTTAGGGCCTGGCGGCGCTGATGGTCCCGCGCCCTGCCGCTACAGCATCACGTCAAAAATCCGCAGTTCTTCCCCGTTTCGGCCCGCCGTAATCCACTCTTCCCGGGGGTTGCGGCTGCTTTCTTTGCGAAAATCAAACGTCAGCAAATACCCTTCCCCGCGGCCCCGCCGCCGCAAGTACTCCCCAAGCTGCTCGTATCCCGCGCCGTGGGCCGCCTCCCTCCGCCAGATTTTTAACTCTATGATAAACTCCTCCCGTCCGTAGCTTACCACCAGATCCATCCGCAGGGCATCCGTAGTCTCACTTTCTATGTAATAAAAACCTTCGCCGTTTATCAGGGGTACTAAAAACGATAAAAATACCAGCCTGCCCTGCCGTTCCAGAAAGGCCGCATCTTCTTTGCCAAAAACCTGCCTAAAATGCAGGGCAAACCGCCGCAGGCACAGTTCCATGTCAAAACGGCCGTCTTTTACCACGTCGTACTTAAAAACCCCGTTGACCGCCTTCCTGTCCTGCCTCCGTCCGTCCTTGGATAAAAAATAGTTGGCTATCCGGGTTTCAAAAATCCGGTTCGCTATGACAATCTTTTCCCCGCGCCGCATGACAAAGCCAAACATCAGGGCCCAGCTGACCACCGGATCATCGGCGGAGTACAGCTTCCCCCTGGCCTCGCCGGAGATAAGAAAGTCATAAATCAACTGGTACAGATCGGGAAAAGCTTCCAGATTCTTAAAAATATCGTCAAAAAGGGTGTTGTTCTCCTGGGTAATCAGATATTTCGCCGCCTTTTGCACCCCCTCCGCCGTCCAGTCCCGGTTAAACCGTTCCTCTATCAGTTGACAAAGCCGGGATACCAAATAGGGATAACCGGAACTGTAGTCATAAACCTCTTGCGATACGGCGGCAATATCCATCCCCGTGCGGCGGTCTTTCTGGTATTCCCGGAGCATCGACCCTATCTCCTCCGGCTTAAAAGACATATCCACCGTAAAATCCGCCGCTATGTTCCACGGTGAATTGTAGAGCTTCCCCTCCGCCGCAGGACCGTAAACCCCTTCGTTGATCATCTTGAGCTTCTGGTTCTTTATATCGTAAACCCCTGCAAGAATGACACTTTGAAAGGTAAATGCTCTGCCGTCTTTTCGTTCCAGGTACTTGTCCCGGAGCATCCCCAGAAAATGAATGTAAACCCGGTTGTTGCTGGTCTTATCCACCTCGTCGATCATCAGAACCAGCTTCCGGCCCCGGCACATCCTGCCGATATGTTTGCCCAAGAGCATAAAACCGGTAACGGCTGCATCAACCCAGCTTTCAATATAGGCGCTGTCCTCCGCGATAGAGCTGAACCGCAGGGCATCCTGAACAAGGCCCATAAAAGCCGCGCAGAAAGTTTCCGGGCTTTCAAAGGGTTTATCGCCAATCCCCTCAAAGCTGGTCCGTACACAGACATACTCGCCAAAAAGAGTCCGCTGGAGTTGGCTTAGAACGGTAGTTTTGCCGAACTGGCGGGCGCGGTTGATGGTAAAATACTCCCCCCGGTCCACCATTTCTTTGATTTGGCGGATTTTGTCCGAAATATCGACCATATAATCCTGGTCCGGCACGCAAAGACCGGTGGTATTAAAGCGGCGCATGCGGCAAGTATAGTACAGGGGGACCGGCGGGACAAGAAACCGCATAAAGGCGGCGGCAGGGAAAGGCCCCTTGCGAGCCGGAATATCGATCTTTTTGGTCTTTAACCGGAAATTCCGCAGTTAAACTTCGAATAACTGAATTCCCTTGACCCGGGGCGGCAAAAATCTTAGATTTAAGATAACTGAAATAGGGGTTGGATGGCTGGTGTTCTGCACCGGCGTACAATAAATCTGGACTGCCGGAGTTAACCCGGCGGGAATCCTCTATCAGGTCGCCTCCCGGGTTTCCTCACCTCCTTTTCCCGGGAGGTTTTTTTATGCCCTGCGAGGCTTTCCCAAAACTAACCGAGTTTTGGGATTGGCTCCTGCTTGCAAAATATTTAGATTGACAATATATTGATTTTTGTCATGATAATGATCGAAAACCGAAAAAACCCACGAAATATCCCTATGGAACAAACGCTGCCCCTGATGCTGCGGAAGCGGGCGGCGGAAACCCCGGACATTGCGGCCCAATATGTTAAGGAAACGCCGGCCAAGCGGCAGGAAGGCCAGGAGGCGCGGTTCAAACCTAAAAGTTACCGGCAGTTTTACGATGAGATTCGGTACGCGGCAGGCGGACTTTTGGAATTGGGGGTAAAACGGGGGGACCATGTGGGGATTGTGGCGGATAACCGCCAGGAGTGGATGGTCAGCGATTTGGGAGTCCTTTCCATCGGCGCCGCCGATGTGCCGCGGGGCGCCGATGCTACGGCCCAGGAATTAGTCTACATTCTGGGCAGTACGGACTGCGCGGTGGTCTTTGCGGAAAATCAAAAGCAGGTCAAAAAGATTCTGTCCATCCGGGCGGAACTGCCCGCCCTTGCCATCCTGATTAGTTATGACCCGGTGGACGGTGAAACGGAGGCGGAAGTGGAAGCGGCGGGGCTAAAGGCGCTGTACTTCCCCAGCCTTTTGGCCCTGGGACAGAAGCACGAAGCCCTAAAACCGGGGGATGTGGACGCGGAAATGGATAAGGGCGGGACCGGGGACCTTGCCACCATTATCTTTACCTCCGGGACCACGGGGGAGCCAAAGGGGGTGATGCTGAGTCATGGGAATTTCCTCTGCCAGCTTCCTGCCTTTGCGCCGGTTTTTGACCTAAAACCGGGTGATATTTGGCTTTCCGTACTGCCGGTATGGCATGTCTACGAGCGCTGTATCGAATACGTGATCTTCTTTTTTAAGACGGGGATTGCCTATTCCAAACCTATTGCCCCGGTATTGATGGCGGATTTTCAGGCGGTACGGCCCCAGTGGATGGTGAGCGTTCCCCGTGTATGGGAGGCGATCATGGACGGCATCAACCGGAATATCCGGCAGCAGGGGGGGATAAGGAAAAAGGCGTTTGATCTATGCGTATCCTACGGGTTGATATACACCTACTTTAAGGACCTGACTTTTGGACTTTTGCCGAATTTTCACGGCCGGATCCGGGCATTGGACGCGGCAACCGGATTTTTCCCCTGGCTGCTGCTGCTACCCGGCCAGGGTATTGCCAGGCTGCTGGTATTCCGGCACATCCAGGAACGGTTTGGCGGCCGCTTTAAGGCGGGAATGTCCGGGGGCGGCAGCCTGCCGGCCAAGACGGACCATTTTTTTAACGCCGTGGGAATTAGGCTGCAGGAAGGCTACGGCCTGACAGAGACCGCCCCCCTGGTGTCGGCCCGGCGCTGGCACGCAGCCCGGCGGGGAACTATCGGGCAGGTGCTGCTTAATACGGAAGTCAGGATTATCGGCCAAAAGGGCAATGCCCTGCCGCCGGGCCGTAACGGGGTTATTTATGTCCGCGGCGGCCAGGTAATGAAGGGCTACTACCAGAAACCGGAGGCCACCGCGGCGATATTGACGCCGGAAGGCTGGCTTAACACCGGGGATATCGGCATGCTTACCCACGACAACGAGTTGAGAATCACCGGCCGGGCCAAGGACACCATTGTCCTGCGAGGTGGTGAAAACGTGGAACCTGTGCCGATTGAATCTAAAATTCGGGAAAGTGAGTACATAAGCCAGTGCGCCGTGGTGGGGCAGGATAAAAAGTACCTGGCGGCCCTTATTGTGCCGGTCCAGGCGGCGGTAATGGCCTTTGCGGAAGAGAACGGTATTCCCATTGTGGATTACGAATTGCTGCTGCAACAGCCGGAGATCAACGAGATTATTGCCAACGAAGTGGCGGAACTGGTGAGTCCCCGGACGGCCTTTAAGCCCTTTGAGCGGATTTTTAAATTCAAGCTGCTGTCCAAACCCTTTGAGGCCGGCCGGGAATTATCGGGAAAACAGGAACTGCTGCGGCACCGTATTCAGGCCCTTTACGCCCGGGAGATTCACGAGCTTTATAAATAGTGCGGTATTTCAGCCAAGATTTTAGTAGTAGGTAATGCGATAATCGGCGATGGGCTTAAACCCGATGGAACGATAAACTATTTGGGCGCTGCGGTTCCTTTTTTTTACAAAGAGGCTTACCCCCCAGCCGGCGTTGATAAGTATCCCTGCCAGTTCCGCACAAACCCTGCGGGCTATGCCCTGGCCCCTGCAGCCGGGGTGAACAAAAACCCCGCCGATTTGGGCTCTGGTAAAAGAAACGGCGCTGGTATTTGCCTTGGCGATGATTTGTCCCTTCAGTTCCGCCACCAGGGCCGTTTCTTCTTTCAGGATATGTTTAAGGTTTACACGGCAGGCGGCGGCATTGAAGACGGCCCCCCGGGGCAGCACCTCTTCCGTTTCGTAGGCTGACTGCAGGGGGAATATATCATCCAGCTCCCATAATTCCGGTTTCCGTATGGACAGCCCCGGAGGGCCTGCCCGCAGGGTCTCCGGCGAAGGTCCATTGTCCAGAATCATCAGGTCGTAATCAATCTCGTCAATACTCTGCCTTCCCGTATCTTCCATGACCTTTTCCAGGGCCAGTACATCTTCCCGCAGCCCCTGTACCGCGTGGATATAATTTTTTTTCAGAAAATACAACAAGGAGGGGCCGAAAGCGGCGGTATCCCGGCTGTTTGAAACGGGGAAAAGAGTTCCCTTGCTATGAAGCAGCAGGGCCGTGAGGGAATCGCCGGGATTAGAAAATCCCCAAAGCTGGCTGGAAAACCGTTCCCGGTAAAGAAAACGGGAACAGGCGGACACACAGAAAAGTTCCCGCCGGTATAGCAGGTCTTCCACATCCCCAAAACGCCGCCGGTCCAGCCGTTTCCACTGCAGGCCGGCGGCCTGCCGGCTGCGGGCCTCACTCATAGGGCAGTTTTCCATCCGCGGCAATTCTACCGGTAAGGACGGAAAAGGCCGCGGTAAACGATTCGGGGGCATAGCTGTACACGGCAACGGCATCGCTTACCCAGGGGACGCTTTCCAGGTACACCGGATTCAGTACCGAAACAACGATAACCCTTTTATTCAGATCCTGGATGCTCCGCAGAAACGGCAGACCCTCCGCATTTGCCAGGCAGAAGACAACCGTATCGGCATTTTGGGCAAGGCGGAAGAATTCCTGGACCTGCCGGCCGGAGGAATAGTAATAGATTTCCGCTTCCGGGTAGGCGGCTTTTCCCGCCCGGAAAAAATCTTCATAGGGCCCCGCTATAAGCAGGCGTCCGCTTTCCGCCGCCTTGAGCGGTTCCCCCTTGATAAACGTTACGCTGCGAACCGCCAGATCCAGGAAGAAGGCAGCCCCCTCCGGGCTGGAAAGTTCGCTGTTGAGTTTTTCCATATCCGGTATGTAGGGAACCCCGTTCCACAAATAGCGGAATTTTACCTCCAGTACCCGCAGGGCAGCGTCCCGCACCCGGTCCCGGAATTCATCATCTTCCTGCATGGCCTGGACCAATGCGGTCCACACCGGATCGAAAAGACTCGGGGTCTTTGAGAACATCACAATATCGTTGCCCGCCAGAATGGCCTGTTTGGCCGCCATAGAAATGCTCCCCGCATACATGGCGGCGCCGTTCATCATCAAATCGTCGGTAATCACCAAGCCCTGGTAACCGATTTTTCCCCGCAGAATTTCTTTAAGGAAATAGGGCGACAGGGAAGCCGGGGTAGATGCCGCCAGGGTCTGGGGAAAGGCCAAATGCCCGCTCATTACTGCGGGAAGCCCTTCCCGGACCAGAATCCGGTAGGGGATCAGTTCCCGTTCCCACAAAACCTCAATGGGAGCGTCGATCTGGGGCAGCACTCCGTGGGAGTCCAGGTCCGTATCCCCGTGGCCGGGGTAATGTTTTGCCGTGGGAATAATTCCCGCCTTCATTTGACCTTTCATAAAGGCGGCCCCCAAAATCCCCGCCTGGGTGGGGTCGCTCCCAAAGGCACGGGGGCCGATAAGTGAGGAAAAACGGTTGGTAAAAAGATCCACCGTGGGGGCAAAGTTCATGTTGATCCCCAGGGCCGCCAGTTCCCGGCCGATATAGTAACCCGCCAGGTAAGCGTCCTGGGGGTATCCCGAAGCGCCGATAGCCATGTTACCCGGAGTCTCGCTGGTAGCCCCCTTAACATGGCGAATCCAGCCCCCTTCCTGGTCGGTAGCCACCAGCAGGGGGAGACCGTACTTCCCCTCCAGACTGGCCTTTTGCAGATCGCCCACCGTCCTGGCAAGCCGGTGGGTATCCTCCGTGTTCCAGCCAAAAATTTTTACCCCGCCGATATGCCGGTCCCGGATCCAGTCCAGGATGAGGGGCGAAGGTTCCGCCCCAACCCAGCCCAGCATAAAGGTTTGGGCCAGGGCATCTTCATCGCTCATCCGGGCCGCCAGGGCAGCGGCCTGCTCCCGGGGGTCTTCGGGGGCCGGACCTTCCGTTTCGTCATCTGCATCCGGCCCCGGAACAATCCGCTTGTCCGGTGTTTCATGGTTAAAATTGCTGAACCCCAGGGAGGAAAGGGGCGAAAAGATCGCACTTATGCCAAGAAGAACCGGCAAAACAAGGAGCAGCCCCCGGCGTCGGCTGAAAAGCTTCCAGGGTCTAAGCACGGGCATCTCCGGGCAGGGCAGGGTCCGCCTTCCGCCCGGTGTTTCCGGCGCTAATATATTCTGCGGCGCAATGGGCGGCGATGGCCCCTTCGGCCGCGGCCACTACCACCTGGCGGAAAGGGCTGGATCGAACATCCCCGGCGGCAAAAAGCCCCGGTATGGAACTTTCCATCCGCTGATCGGTAATAATATAGCCTGCTACGTCTTTTTCAGCGCCGGGGACCAGGGATGTCTGGGGAACGGCGCCGGCAAATACAAAAAGTGCATCCGCATCTTCCGTATAGGTCCGGCCCGTACCTGCATTACATTCCAGAACCAGGGAACGAAGCGTCTGCTCCCCCCGGACTTCCCAGACAATCGTGTTGAGCCGTACCTCGATATGCGGATTGTTTCGTACCCGCTCCACAAGGGCCTCCTGGGCCCGGAACCGGTCCCGGCGGTGTACCAGTATCACCTGGGAGGAAAGGCGGGACAGGTATTGGGCCTCATCGCAGGCAGCGTCCCCGCCGCCGGCCACTACGATTTTTTTGTTACGAAAAAACGGGCCATCACAGACGGCGCAGTAGGAAACCCCCCGGCCGGTAAATTCGGCTTCCCCCGGAATCCCCAGGGTCCGGTGGGCCGCCCCGGTAGCCAGAATCAGAGCGGCGGCTCTTTTGGTTTCGCCGTTTTCCAGAGTAACCGCAAAAAAATCCCCTTCTTTTTTCAGGGCCTCCACCTGGACATTGGTAAAGCTGGCGCCAAATTCCAGCGCCTGGCGGTGCAGGTCCCGGGCAAATTCAAACCCCGACCTGGGATGACCCGAATCCTCCCCCACATTGCCCGGATAGTTTTCCAGCACATCAATAGTCAAAACCTGCCCGCCGGGGGCAAGCCTCTCAAAAACAAGAGTCCGCAGGTTTGCCCGGGCCCCGTATTGAGCCGCCGTCAAGCCCGCCGGCCCCGCTCCAATGATGATTAGATCCGCGTCATCAATTTGCATAAAGCAATTTTAATATAAAAGAACCGGGCAAGACAGCCCACCACCGGGGCAGCAATTTTACTTTTACAAGAGCTTGTCCAAAACTAACCGAGTTTTGGAACAAGCTCAATTTTCGATGGAAAAGACGCCCCGTTAAAGCCGGCTAAATTTGACCCGGAAATGGTGCAGGGTAGGGATGGCTCCCGGGAAAACATGGCGCCGCAGGCACCCTGGAATCTCCCGCCCGGCGTATGTTGCGGGTCAAATTTCGACAAAACCTCCGGCGCCTTTTCGTGTTGGAATGGTTAAAATGAGAATTGCTGCCGCTTGAATAGGAAATTTATTATACTGGCAGGCAGGAGACCTTTTGTAATGATGACAAGCCTTTCCGGGGACCGCATGGTCTCCAAGACCGATGAACGGATCCGCTTCCGGGGTCTTATCGATTCTTT
>JAIRXT010000250.1 GCA_031268125.1 Treponema sp.
ACGTATTCAAAAGCCGCTTTTTGGGAATTTTTTATGCTGTTCAAGGGGTCAATCTCCTTGCTAAAGAGTTCCGTGGGGTCAATCTTTAGGGCATAAGCCAATTTTTGAATCATTTCCGATGAGGGAAACTTGTTTTGATTCTCCAACATTCCTATATAATGGGTTGAAGTGTCTGTTTTTTCGGCTAATGTAGCCTGACTCCAGCCCCGATCCTGCCGGAATTTCCGCAAATTCCCTGCCAATACTTCTCTTATGTTTGTCATTTCCAATCCAATCTGATTTTTTAGCATAAAGGACCGGCTTTCCATGACAACTATCTTAGAGTTATTGCAATTATTAGATTATTTTAGTAACTTTAGGTGATACTTCTTAAGAGGAAAATCTGCCCTTGTGGGCGGCTATTTCACCGGGGCGGGGCTATCCGATAAACAGACGCCACACCCCAGGGAGTTACGACATGAAAAGGGAACTTTTTGGCACCGCGGGAGTGTCGACGGTTTTGCGGCCGGCGCTCATGGTCCTGGCATTTGGCCTGGTTTTGGCGGGGTGTCCCGTTGAGTCGGAGGAAGGCGAAACCAGGAAAAACGCAATCCAGCTCACTGAAGATACCTGGGCCGATGGCGCTATTTCCTCAACAAGCGAGGAACAGTGGTTCAAGTTCACCGCTACTGCCGGTACTCAGTATTTGCACATCTTTTTTGGTACGCTGACTGATCTGTATGTTCAACTCTACGACAGTAACAACAACGCTCTGGGAGACAGAACAGAGTTGTATAGCAGCACCCGGTACAAATCGTTAACGGTAACAAGCGGACGGGAGTACTATATAAAAGTAACGCCCTATGGTTCTAACGGCGGCACCTACCGGATTGGGTTCAACACCATGCCGCTGCCCTGCGGCACATTGGCGGCAGCAACAATGCTTACCGCCAATACCTGGGCCGATGGTGTTATTGCTGCGGCAAGCGGGGAGCAGTGGTTCAAGTTTACCGCCACCACCGGTATGCACTATCTGCATGCTTTCTTCGGTACGCTGACTGATTTAAATGTCAGGCTCTATGATAGTAATGGCGGTACGCTTGGAAATAACATAAACTTGTATACCAGTACCAAATACACATCTTTGGTGGTAACAAGCGGGCAGGTGTACTATGTAAGGGTAACGCCATATAACAATGGTGGTGGTGGTACATACAAGATAGCGTTCAATACGTCCACCACGGCACCGACGACTTGACGGTGTGCAAGGGGCCGGCGGTTGGTGATCCCCCATAGCGAATAGCCCGGTCCCCGCCCAAATAAGGATACCCGCAATTTGGATGGTGTCTGACTATGAGGCGGAGGCTTGTTTTTTCCTTGTCCCGGGGTTCGACTTCTCCGCCGCGTTTTTTTTGAGGATCCCCTTTCCAAAGAGCAGCGTAAAGGCATCTTCGATATTCTCGACAAATTCTACCGGCATGGCCTCCCGGATATCCCGGTCCAGTTCCTCCCAGTCGTCCCGGTTGTCTTCGGGCAGCAGGGTCTTTTCCATGCCGTTCCGTACCGCCGCCAGGAGTTTTTCTTTAAGGCCCCCGATGGGCAGGATACGGCCGGTAAGGGTCAACTCCCCGGTCATGGCGATTCCCCGCAGCGGGGGTTGTTGGCACAGCGTGGAAAGCAGCGACGCCGCCAGGGTAATGCCCGCGGAGGGCCCGTCTTTGGGGATGGCCCCCTCGGGTACGTGGATGTGAAAATCCGTTTTGGCAATGTCCAGGCGGAAACGGTAATCCCCTGCGGCGCTCCTGAGCCAGGAAAGGGCGATTTGTGCGCTTTCCTTCATCACGTCCCCCAGATTCCCCGTGATGATAAGCCCCCCGTCTCCCTTAAAACCTCTGGTTTCCACGGGCAGTATGGCGCCCCCGCTTTCGGTCCAGGCCAGGCCGTAGCTTACGCCGGTTCGTTCTTCCTTAAAAACCAGGTCCCGTTTGTATTTCCGCCGGCCCAGAAGTTTTTCTAAATCTACGGGACGGATACTCCGGCTCCGCGGCGCTTTTTCCGGCGTCCCGGCGGCGTTTTTCCTGACCATTTCCCGGGCGATCCGCCTTAAGGCCCGGGCAATTTCCCGTTCCAGGGACCGGACTCCGCTTTCCATGGTCCAGTAACGAATGATCTGCTGCAGACTTTCGTCCGTAAAGCTAATTTTCCTGTCCTGTAAGCCGTTTTCTTCCAGTTCTTTGGGTACCAGAAAACGCTTGGCAATGGCGAGCTTTTCGTTTTCCCCGTAACCGGGAATTTCGATAATTTCCATCCGGTCCAGCAGCGGGTAGGGGATGTTGTGGAGGGAATTGGCTGTGGTGATGAACAGGATTTTGGAAAGATCGTAGGCCGTCTCCATGTAATGGTCGGTAAAGGCGGCATTCTGTTCCGGGTCCAGCACTTCCAGCAGGGCCGATGCGGGGTCTCCCCGGAAATCGCTGGAAAGCTTGTCAATTTCGTCCAGCAGGAAGACCGGGTTCATGGTCCCCGCCCGGCACATGGACTGGATGATCTTCCCCGGCAGGGCCCCCACGTATGTTTTCCGGTGCCCCCGGATCTCCGCCTCGTCCCGGACGCCTCCCAGAGAGATTCGTACAAAGCTGCGGCCCAGGGCCCTGGCCACCGATTTCCCCAAACTGGTTTTTCCCGTCCCCGGAGGGCCGGTAAAACAGAGGATAGGGCCTTTGATCCCCGGAACCGTCCCGTCGATCTTTGCCATGTTGAGCTGCCGGACGGCGATAAATTCCAGAATCCGGTCCTTTGCCTTGTGCATGCCCCAGTGGTCCTCGTCGAGGATCCTCTCCGCCTGGGCCAGGTCCACCGAATCCGGCGAATATTCGCTCCAGGGCAGATCGCGGATCCACTCCAGATAGCCCCTCAGGACCCCCGCTTCCGGGCTAAAAGGCTGGAGCTTACGCAGACGGCCGATTTCCTTCTGGGCTTTGGCCAGCACCTCCTCCGGCGGATTTCTGGCGGCAATCGCCTTCTCCAGGCCGGTAAATTCGTCTTCATCCTTGTCTTTGTCCCTGCCCAGTTCTTTATTGATTTCCTTAAGCTGTTCGTGGAGGATGTACTCCCGGTGGCCTTTTTCCATACGGCTTTTTACCTTGCCGGAAATGTTCCGCTGGAGGCTGTAGATCTCTATTTCCATCTCCAGGGTTTCAAGAACCTTTTCCAGCCTGCGTGCGGATTCCGGAATGGAAAGAAGCTCCAGTTTTATTTCTGTCTTTAGGGCCATGGAGTTGGAGATAAGATTGGCAAGCCGCTCGGGGTTTTCCGCTTTTTCAACCGCGGTAATGGTATCCGAACCGATTTTCCTGGACAGTTCCGCGTACCGGGCAAAGGCCTGCTGGACCGCCCGGATAAGGGCAAGCTGATCCGGCGCCGCCGGGCCGGACGAAGGGCGGGGTATTGCCTCGATACGGGCCAGGTAAAAACCCGGCGGCCCCTCTTCCGGGCCGGGAAGGCGGCGCTTCACGGACGGCGGGATGCGGTGGCGAATGTCCGCAATGGTACCCCGGTATTCCCCCTGAAGAATCACCCGGACGGAACCGTCGGGCAGCCAGAGCCGCTGGATGATGCGGGCCGCGGTTCCCGATGCCGGAAAAACAGGATCGGAAAAATCTTCCGCCCCGGGGATTGCCGCGGAAACCCGGCTTGCGGCGTCCAGGACACAGGAGGCAAAGAGCCGCTGATCCCGCCGCAGGGATTCCTCTACGGCGATGATCCCGCTTTGGTGGTTGATAAAAACCGGAACCGTTGTGTTGGGAAAAAGAACCAGATCTTTGAGGGGCAAGAGGACAAGTTCTTCACTTTCCCGGCCCGTTTTTTTTGGCCGCCGGGCTCCGGGACGGATCCGGTCCGCCTGCCGGAAAGGCCAGGAACCGGGGATTTTTTTCTTAAAACCGGCGATGAATTGCAGCAACCCTGTGTAGGGTTTCACATCAGGCGCTCTTCTGGAGCGGGAGGATCTCGGGGGCTTCCGATTTCACCACCACGTCCTGGGTTATGACCACCCGTTTGCTTCCGGGAATAGAAGGAATGTCGAACATGATGCCGGTCATCATTTTTTCTACGATGGCCCTTAACCCCCTGGCCCCGGTTTTCTGCTTGATCGCCGTATCGGCAATCGCGTCAATGGCCTCTTCGGTAAATTCCAGCTTTACATCGTCAATTGCCAAGGAAGCCTGGTACTGTTTCACGATGGCGTTCCGGGGCTCGGTGATGATCCGTTTAAGGTCGTCCCGTTTCAGTTCCTCAAGGCTTACGGTGATGGGAAGCCGCCCGATAAATTCGGGAATCATCCCAAAGTGGATAAGATCGTCGGGGTGCAGGGCGTCGAACAGTTCCCGCAGGTTTCTCTGGCCCCGGCGGCCCGGTTCCGCTCCGAATCCCATCGGGTGCTGTACCACCCGCTGTTCGATATATTTCTCCAGGCCCACAAACGCACCGCCGCAGATAAACAGAATGTCCGTCGTATCAATACGGATCATCTCCTGGTTGGGGTGTTTTCTGCCCCCCTGGGGCGGTACGGAAGCAATGGTTCCTTCAATAATTTTAAGGAGGGCCTGCTGTACCCCCTCGCCGGACACGTCCCGGGTAATGGAAACATTTTCCCCCTTGCGGGCGATTTTATCAATTTCGTCGATGTAGACAATGCCCCGTTCCGCCGCGGCAATATTCCCCCCGGCGCTCTGGATCAGTTTAAGCAGGATGTTTTCCACATCCTCCCCCACATAGCCTGCCTCCGTAAGCGTGGTGGCGTCTACAATGGCAAAGGGGACCTTTAATTTTTTTGCCAGGGTCTTCGCCAGCAGGGTTTTCCCCGTGCCGGTGGGCCCGATCAAAAGTACATTGGATTTTTCAATTTCTACATCGTCATTTTCTCTGGTGGTTTTGGCAATCCGCTTGTAGTGGTTGTAAACCGCCACGGAAAGGGCTTTCTTTGCATCGTCCTGGCCGATAATAAAAAGATCCAGGTAGTTTTTTATTTCCCGGGGGGTAGGAATGTCCCCGGTAAATTGGGTGGAAAGCTCATGGTCCTCCTCGGAGAGGATCTTGCGGCAAACTTCCACACATTCATCACAGATAAACACATCATTGGGACCGGCGATAAGCCTTCGGGCTATTTCCGCGCTCTTGCCGCAGAAAGAACAGGTCCGTTCATAATTGCCGGAACCGCTACGTATCTTTGCCATGTTTCTCCCTTGTCAGTACCGAATCCGCCACCCCGTAGGAAACGGCGTCTTCTGCAGACATATAAAAATCCCGCTCCATGTCGGACGCTACCTTGTCCGCACTCTTTCCCGTATGCCTGGCAAAGTACTCGATAGTAAGTTTTTTCAGCCGGATGATCTCCCGGGACTGGATGCCGATGTCCCGGGCCTGTCCCTGGGCCCCGCCCCAGGGCTGGTGGATAAGTACACGGGAGGAGGGGAGTACCATGCGCTTCCCCGCGGCTCCCGCGGTAAGTATCAGCGCCGCCATGCTGGCGGCCTGGCCCAGACAGATGGTCTGTACGTCGCTTTTTACGTACTGCATCGTGTCGTATATCGCCAGCCCAGCGGTAACCGAACCGCCGGGGGAGTTAATATACAAGTTAATGTCCTTGTCCGTATCCTGGCCGTCCAGAAAAAGCAGTTGGGCCACCACCAGATCGGAGGTTAGATCGTTTATCTCGCCGTCCAGAAACACAATCCGGTCTTTGAGCAGCCGGGAATAAATATCGTAGGAGCGCTCCCCGGCCCCGCTCTGCTCAATGACCCAGGGAACCATACCGCTCATTTTTTCATTCATAGACTGAATCTAACCATTATTGGACATAAGGTCCAGATAATTCTCCCTTTTCCCCGGTTTAATGGTATTTTCCGCCAGTAAAATATCAAAGAGCTTCCGTTCCTTTATGTTTTCCCGCAGATATTCCAGCATGTGTTCCTGTCCGTAGTACTTTTTTATTTCTTCCACCGTGCTATTTTCATCGGCGGCAATATCCGCCAGTTCTTTTTCCATATCGTCATCTCCGGCTTCCAGTTTAAGTTCCTCCATCAAAGTTTCCACGATAAGCCGGGAATGAATAGCCTTGACGGCGGCGGGACGCCATTCGTTTTCAATGTTCTCCAGGCTTTGACCGTTGTTTTCCATGGATTTCTTGAGCTGTTCCCCCGTCGTATCAAGGCGGCGGCCCAAACTGCGCCACCGGGATTCGATTTCTATACGGATCATGGACAGGGGAATGTCCACGGGGGTATTGGCGACGATCTGTTCCAAAATTTTGCTGATCCTGATCTCCCGAAGCCGGTTTTTCAGATTCCGGCCAAGAGATTCCCGGATACTGTTCTTTAAATCCTCAAGATTGTGGTATTTCTCGTCCACATCCTGGGCCAGATCATCGTCCAGGTCCGGAAGCCTGCGCTCCTTCAAGGCCGTCAGGGTTACGCGGATTTTAACGGTTCTTCCGGCCAGTTCGGTATCAGTTTCTTCCGGGGGATACGTTTTTACCAGTTCCCTGGTTTCATTTTTTTTCATCCCCAGGATATCATCGTCAAACTTGTAGATGTTGTAACCCTTCCCAAGGGTAAACACAAAGTCCTGCCGTTCCGATTTGGGAACTATTTCCCCGTCATCTCCAATTTCACAATAATCAACGGTAACAACGTTGTCCTTTTCCGCCCCGGCGTCATCGTCCCGGTCCAGGACAACGGCGTTCCGTTCCCGTACCGCTTCCAACTCCCGGTTTATGTCATCATCGCTTAATTCCGCTTCCGGGGCTTCCGCCTCCAGCCCCTTCCAGGCGCCAATCTGCACATCGGGAAGCACATCGTAGATCATGGAGTAGCTTAGATCATGTTCCAGATCCAGCGCCGGTTCATCCTGCACCTTGGGGGTGGAGTAGGGCAGGGGCCGCTCGTTCCGGGGAAGATCCTTATTCTCAAAGAATTCCTCCGCCGACTTTTCAATAAGGTTTGCCAGGGTTTCCGCCTTGAGGCTGTCCCCCAGTTTCCGCACCAGCACGTCCCGGGGTATCTTGCCCCGCCTAAAACCGGGTATTTGGATGTTCTTGCCGTAGTTTTTGAGAACCTCTTCGTACTGGGAACAAACATCATCCTTTGCTACGGTAAGTGTCAGTTTGACACTGGAGTGTTCCTGGCGGCTTATCTCTTTGTTTATAGTCACAATGTCCTCTCCGGGTACGGAAACAGAGTTTTATACCGGTTTTTCCTTTTGAATGAAACTGAAAACCGGCCCCCTGTATTCCGATTAGATTTGTAATGTTCTGCGAGAGAAGGGACTTGAACCCCCACGCCAAAGGCACCAGATCCTAAGTCTGGCGTGTCTACCAATTTCACCACTCTCGCTTTAGATCAACCGGTATGAACAGATCCTTTGAAAGAGGCATCGCCGTTCTTGAAAGATTTTAGACAGAAAGCCCTTCCACTGTCAATCACGTATTACCGGGTTTTAGTAATTCTCATTTTAACTATTCCAAAACGAAAAGGCGCCGGTAGAATTCTCTTGGGGTCCTGCCGGGGGCAAAAACACCGCGCTGGGCGGTGGATTTTTTCTCCCGGCACCCCGTGTTGCATGGGGTTGGCATACATTTCTGAATTTCCTGTGTAGTGAACCGGGGAACACCCATAGGAACGACGCCATTTGACCATTTTTTGATAGCGGCGTTGTACAACCGTTTCCTTGCAGTACAGGCCCGGATGGGCCTGATAGCCCGGTTCCCGGCGCCGCCGGAAATGCGCCCCCAATACATGCCTAACTAAACAGGTTCCCGCTCCGCCATGCGGAAGGATTCCCCGGCCCCACCCACCGGTTCAGGGGGAAACCGGCTTTAAGGCTCTGGGTGATGAATTTCTTTGCCAGGCTGACTGCCGCGGGAACGGAAAGCCCCCGGGCCAGGCCCGCCGCAATGGCCGCCGAACTGGTACAGCCTGCGCCGTGGTTCCAGCTTGTCTTAACCAGGTCGTCTTCCAGGGTGGTAAAATCCTTCCCGTCGTACAAAAGGTCCAGCGCCCGGCTCTGGTTGGGCAGCTTGGCCCCCCCCTTGATAAAGACATACCGGGCCCCCTTGCCGCCGATGATCCGTGCCGCCTCCTTCATCTTTTCCGGGGAGTCGATCCCCCCCAGGCCGGAAAGCTGTTCCGCCTCGAAGAGGTTGGGGGTTACTACCTCCGCCAGGGGCAGCAGCTTTTCCGCAACGGCGCTGTTCAGTTCCGGGTTCAGGGCCTCCCCGGCTCCCTTGCAGACCATCACCGGGTCCAGAACATAGTTGGCGACCTTGTGGGCGGTAAGGTACTCCCGGGCCAGTTCCACCGCGTAAAATGTCCCCAGCATCCCCGATTTAGCGGCGCTTACCCCCACGCCCTTGAATACCGTTTCCAACTGGGCGCGGAGAGCCGCCTCGTCCGTGGGGAAGACCTTGTGGGCCCAGTTGTTGTCCGGGTCCATTGTGGCGATAACCGTTACCGCCGCCATGCCGTACAGGCCGTATTCCTCGAAGGTTTTTAGGTCCGCCTCCAGGCCCGCGCCCCCCGAGGCATCGGAACCGGCAATTGTCGCAATCTTGATCATATTCTCACCTCCTCATTATTTATTGTGATGATTCATGTACAGTTCCGGCAACGCCGGATATTTTTCGCTATGGACTTATTTCAAGGCACAGCGTAGTACAGACCCGGGAAAAAGCCAAGCGTTGCTCAGGTTGTGTTACTCAAACAGGTTCTCCGGCGGCGCTTTGCGGGCTGCCGGGGCCTCCTGTTTTTTGTGTTTTTGAATAGTACCGGGCCAGTTTTCTCAGCGCCCCGTCAATTGCGGAAGGCTCTTCAAAAACGGAAATCCCCGCCAGTTCCAGTTCTTTCCGGGCCGGAGGACCAATCCGGGCGGTCAGAACAGCGATACAGTCGCCCATGTTTCCGGCGATTCCCGCATTACCCGGACTGCACGCGCCGGTGCGGCCGGTACACCAGGGGTCAACCGTCCGCCGTTCCACCAGGGCGCTGGTCCCGTCCCGCTCCACATCGTAGATAAACAACCACCGGGCATGACCAAAATGCTGGTTGATCAAAACCCCGTCGGCGCTGGTAACCGCTACTCGCCAAGCCATGCTGTCTTACCGCCGGGAGTTAATTCTCGTCCCACAGCCAAGTGGACAGATAGCGCTCCCCCGTGTCGGGAAGGACAGCGACGATAACTTTGCCCTTGTTTTCCGGCCGTTTGGAGATCGTCAAAGCCGCTTCCAGGGCGGACCCGGAGGAAATACCTACCAGAATACCCTCTTTTTTGGCAAGCAGCCGGGCGGCGGTTGCGGCTTTAACATCGTCGGTCTGGTAAATCTCGTCCACAATCGCCTTATCGTAGACCTTGGGCACAAAGCCCGCGCCAATTCCCTGGATCTTATGGGGTCCCGGGCTGCCGCCGGAGAGTACCGGACTGGCGGAAGGCTCCACGGCGATTACCTTGACGCTGGGTTTTTTCGCTTTAAGGTACTTCCCCGCTCCGGAGATTGTGCCCCCCGTGCCTACCCCGCCGATAAGAATGTCGATCTTCCCGTCCGTGTCGTCCCAAATTTCCGGTCCCGTGGTCTTTTCGTGGATCGCCGGGTTGGCGGGGTTGTCGAACTGCTGGGGGATAAAGGAGTTGGGGATAGATGCGGCCAGTTCCTCCGCCTTGGCAATGGCCCCTTTCATGCCCTTGGCCCCCTCGGTCAGCTCCAGTTCCGCACCCAGGGCCTTAAGCAGCTTCCGCCGCTCAATACTCATGGTCTCCGGCATCGTCAGGATGATCCGGTAGCCCTTAACCGCCGCCACATAGGCCAAACCAATGCCCGTATTGCCGCTGGTCGGTTCGATAAGGATCGTCCCCTCTTTTATTTTGCCGCTCTGCTCCCCCGCCTCGATAAGCGCCAGGGCAATCCGGTCTTTTACACTGTGGAGGGGGTTAAAACTCTCCAGCTTGACATAAACAACGCCCCCCCCTTCGTTGATCTTGTTGATTTTCACCAGCGGGGTGTTCCCGATGAGATCCGTAATTTTTTCTACCCGTGCCATATTATCCTCCTGGGATAAACCCTAGTAAGTTTATGGGTATAATATACAATTGTTTTCCGGTTTTGTCAAGAGGTCTTGACAGGAATACGGCAACTTTCAGTTTAACCATTCCAAAACAAAAAAGAGCCGGAGGCCTTGTCTAACCTTGATCCACAACATACAACGGGCAGATCTTCTTAATTTTCCAAAAAATTCGTCCAAGCGGCGATCAATATCGGTCTTCATTATCTTGTGAAGCCGTTCTACCAGGCGGGGGCTAAAACCACCTTTCTGGTCATTAACGCCGTGCGCCGGCGGAGGGCATAAAAGTTCATAAATTTCCACTCCAAGGGCTTTAGAAAGGCGAAACGACATTGCTCAAAGTACTGGTAATTGAGGCATGGGGGTTGTAAATCTCTTCCCTGCCTTGCAGTAGGGTCAAATTTAGTGCTTGCGGCGGGATTCTTCATGGTGCATCTCAAAAAAATCTTCCCGCGTCAAGCATAAATTTGACCCGGAGTGATGCAGGTTAAAGGCCCTTACTGTTCTTCGTACTGTTCTATGTCGTAACTGACGTATTCAAGCGTTACCCCTGCCGTTTTGAACATGGCCTCCGAGTCCTGGGCATCGTGGTAGCGGCGCCGGCAGACTACCCGGACGATGCCGCAGTTGATGATCAGCATGGCGCAGGTACGGCAGGGCGTCATGCGGCAGTAAAGGGTGGCCCCCGCAATGGC
>JAIRXT010000277.1 GCA_031268125.1 Treponema sp.
GGCGGGGGATTCCAGGTAGCTGCGCAGCTTGGATAGAACCTCTCCAAAGTCCAGAGGTTTTCCTACATGGCCGTTCATCCCCGCTTCCAGGCATTTATCAATATCCTCCTGAAACACATTGGCGGTCATGGCGATAATGGGTACCGCTCCGGGGGACTGCCCCGAAGCTTTTTTCCTCCGGTCTTCTTCAAATGCGCGGATGCGGCGGGTTGCTTCGTAACCGTCCATTTCCGGCATCTGAACATCCATGAAGATCATGTCATAGGCACCGGGGGACGCGGTAAACAATTTGACCGCCTCGGCGCCGTTTTCCGCGCAGTCAATGGTTACGGCGGTAGGTTCCAGCAGGGTTTGAACGATTTCCCGGTTTATCTCCATGTCCTCCGCCAAGAGGATTCTGCGCCCCTTAAAGGCACTGTCCGCCGGAATTCCGGGATTGGCGGCGGCGATAAAATTTTTCGCCCCCAGGCACTGGTTTATGCAGTCGGCGATGGCAGACGGGAACAGCGGCTTGGACAAAAATTTGTCCACCCCGGCGCTGCGGGCTTCATATTCGATGCCGTTCATTTCCCCCGCGGAGATCATGATCACCACCGGACGGGGCGAATCCTTTGAATTGTTCTTTACCAGTTCCTTTATTTTACGGGTCGTTTCAATGCCGTCCATCCTCATCATTTTCCAGTCGACAAAATAAATATCATAACTGTGGTTTTCCATTATGGCGGCCACGGCATCTTCCCCGCTGGAAACGGCATCACAGCGGAATCCAAGGCGCCGGGACAGATCGCAAAAATAATCCCGGATATACAGATCATCGTCCACGCAGAGAACCTTTACATTATTCCAGTTTATGTTCCTGTCTGCGTCTTTTCTTCCGTCGTCTTCTTTGGCTTTGATGGTAAAAGAAAAAGTGGAACCCTTGCCCGGATTGGATTCCACCCTGATGGTCCCTCCCATCATGTCTACAATCCGCTTGGAGATTGCCAGTCCAAGCCCCGTACCGCCGAAACGCCGGGAAGTATTGTTATCAGCCTGTTCAAAGGAATTAAAGAGCCGCATTTGCTGTTCCTGGTTTATTCCTATGCCCGTATCAACAACCTCGATACAGATAGTACAGAGGCTCCCCTCTTTTGCCAGGAGCCGGGCGTTAAGGCGGATAAGGCCGTTTTCCGGGGTAAATTTCACCGCGTTACTCAACAGGTTGGTAATAATCTGGGCAAGCCGCTGATCATCGCTGATTATGAAAGCGGGAATAAGCGAATCAATAAACACGGAAAAACCCTGTTGTTTTTCGGCGACCCGGACATTGATCACGTCCACCACCCGCCGCAGCATTTTTTCAAAATTAAAACTGATATACGAAAGTTCAAGTTTGTTTGCCTCAATCTTTGACATATCCAGCACATCGTTGATAATCCGCAGCAGATGGACGGAGGCATCCGTTATTTTATCAAGGCATTCATTTTTTCTGCCCGTATCGTTTGCGGATTTGGCGATGCTGGTCATGCCGATGATGGCGTTCATGGGAGTGCGGATTTCGTGGCTCATATTGGCCAGGAATTCGCTCTTTGCCCGGGCTCCCGATAAGGCCGCCTCCCGGGCCGATACAAGACTCTGCATGACCTCGTTCCGTACCATAGCATTTGCCAAAAGAAGGCTGCCGGAACGGAGTATGTTCTCCTCATCACCGGGGAAGACCCTTTCCCGGCGGCAGTCGTCAAAACTGACAAAGCCCCAGAAATCGTTGTGCAGAAAAACCGGAATGACCAGGAAGGAGACGATGTGGTACCCTTTGAACTTTTCCTGCTCATTTTCCGGGAGGGAACTGAGCGGGCCGTTTATGCAGCAGCCGGCGGCAAGAGTCTGTTCCCAGCGCGGGAATCCTTCCTTGTAGGAAAACTGTTCGTTTCCGTTTTCCCAGGCAAAGCCCGTATCTTCCATCCATGAATATACCCGGCGGTAATACTGGTTTCCCTTGATGGTATCGTTTTTCCAGAGATTTATCCGGTCCACTTCCATGTTGCGGGCCAGCATTTTCATGCTTTTGTCCATAAGGCTTTCAAATTCTTCCGTTTCCGATGAAAGCAGCAGGGTGGCGGCGTTATTTATAACCCGGAGCAGTTTATCCTGCCGGGCAAGCCGTTCTCCCGCGGTGTCGGCTTTTTGTTTTTCCAGCAGATAAATTCTATCCTGAAACAGAATAACAATGCCGATGAAAAAACCGGATATCAGGATGGCCAGGACATTATCTATGGCCTGATACCCCCGGCTCACGGTACTTACCAGGCGGGGAAAATGATATTCCACAATGTAACAGGCTAAAATTAGGGCAATGTGGGTGCTGAGAAAAAATATGAAAGTCCATCTCTCCGCCAGCAGGAAGATAATCACGATGGACAGAACAAAAAAAGCCGCCATGCCGCTGTTCATCCCGCCGATGGAAAAATAGATTATGGGAAACAGGATATCGCAAAGCATGAGGAGGGCTATCCATGTACCCTGGACATACCAGTGAAAACGGTTGCAGATAAACATCAAAAAAACGGATACAAGAATAATACCGGCCATTACGGCAATCGCGGCGCCGCTGGAACGCATGAAAATACGGGAAACGACCGCCGCCAGGGCGGCAAGCGTACCGGCTATGCAGATCATGTTTATCATCCGGGCGTTTAAAGAAAGGGATTCGGAAAAAATGTATTTTTCAATATACGATCTTAGTTTCTGCATCTCTCCGCCGGCGGAAACAAAAATCCGCCTATAACCATTATAATATAAAAAAACCCCCCGGAACAGGGCGGAAAATTTTGTATTTCGCAACCTTCAGGCCGCCGGATTGTCTTATGGTGTATGGATTATTCAGAACAGGGCCGTAGAATTCCCGCTCCCCTCCCCTTCCAGACCCCCGGGGAGGAAATTGCCAACGCGATACTCCACGGTACCGGGGCGGGGCTTGCGATAGCCGGCCTGGTGCTGCTTATCCTGCGGGCCGCTGTCCAGGGCCCGGACAGGGCGCTAAGAATCGGCGTCTCCCTGATCTACGCATCCTCCACAATTGTCATGTTTCTCGCCTCCACCTTGTACCACGCCCTTCAACATGACGGGGCAAAACGGGTATTCCGGGTTCTGGATCACGGGGCTATTTATCTTTTGATTGCGGGAACCTACACGCCCCTCTGCCTTATCTGCCTAGGGGGGACCCTGGGCTGGGTGTACTTCGGCCTTGAATGGACCCTGGCGGCCGCCGGGATTAGCCTGTATGCGATAGGTTTTAAATTCATCAAAAAGTTTGAGCTGGCGATCTACATTATCATGAGCTGGTCCATCATTGCGGGATCGACGCAGTTGTTTCGTTCCGCCTCTCCGCCGGTCCTGGCGCTTCTGGCCGCCGGCGGCCTGGCCTACACCCTGGGAACGATCTGGTACAGCCGCCGCCGCCGTCTGTCTCACGTTATCTGGCATGTCTTTGTTCTTGCCGGTTCAATCTTCCACTGGTTTTCCATGCGGCTGGTACTATAAGGACCGCGAATTATTGTTCATAAATTGCGCCTAGTAGGTTGATTGGGCTAAACGGCATGGTTTAAGAATTTTACCACTGTTTTTGTCTTTGCTTATCCAGTCTTTTAGCCTAATCATCCTACAAGTGCTTAGAACATGCGTTCATAGGGAGGGAGATCGTAAGTATCGTCTTTGGCATCCCCAAGGGGGCGCTGTTCTTCCAGGAGCAGATCGTCCAGAAACCAGGTCCCCCCGGCGCCTGGCGCTTCGGCCGGTTCGTACCTGACGTACAGTTCCCCGGCAACCCCCTGGTCCCGTCCCAGGAAACGGACTAAAAACGAGTAGGATCCGTCGGCTTCTTCCCTGCCTTCCCCGATGCGGTACCTGCGGGGTCCCACGGCGGCAACGGCGGAAAACAGTTCGTTCCGGCCCAAAGGACCAAGACGGGAAAGGGAAGCGGCTTCCCGGTTCCCCGCGACCAGGGCGGAAAGAACCTGGGCGGCAAAAAGGCGGGCCCCTTCACTCACATCCCCCCGGGCCAGACTGCCGATAACAAGATCCCGCGGATACCGGGGGCTTTCCCCCTGCAGAGGCCGGCGCAGGGCTTCGGGAATCGATTCGGATGTGAGATTCCCCTCCTGGGCGGCAGAATCCGGCGCGGCGGCAGCAAGCAGACACAATAAGGCTATCACAAACATCATCATACTCCCACCAATACTTATCGGATACTTCAGGCCAAGTCCCGCTTCTCTTCTAAATATAATGTCTAAAGAGGCTTTCCCAAAACTTCAGTTTTTGGGAGACAGGCTTTGCCTGTCCAGCTACCCTGATTTTAATAGAAAAAGCGGGTTTTAGACCGCTTTTTCGGAAGCCAATCCCAAAACTAACC
>JAIRXT010000107.1 GCA_031268125.1 Treponema sp.
GTGTCCGCCAGGGGATCGATACCGGGGGCCATGGAGGACAGGGGCTGGGAAAGTTTGGAATTGTCCCGGTACAGGGCCACCGCCTTCAAGGCGCTTTTCCAGGAGAGCAGGTAGGCCCCCTTCACATCGTCGTAGCCGGCCTCGTTGGGCATATTGATAGTCTTACTAATGGCCCCGGAGATAAAAGGCTGCACTGCCGCCATCATGCCGATATGGGCGGTCCAGGGAATGCAGCGCCGCCCGTTTTTTCCCGACGGAGTGGCGGTGTCAAAGACCGGGTAGTGTTCCTCCCGCAGACCCGGCGCCCCCTCCAGGCCCATGACGCCGCAGGCGTAACGCTCCGCCAGGCCGATCTCTTCCGCCGTAAATCCCAGGTGCTTAAGCAGGCTAAAACCCGGCAGGGACCAGGTGGCCTCCGGGATTTTCAGGGTCCCTTCCACAAAATCCTTCCCCAGAGTCCAGGGATTAAAGACCCCCTCCAGGTTCAGGCTTGACCCCACCGCCTCCTCCACCGCCCGTAGAGCCCCGGGGGTAAAACCCCGGGCCCTTAGGGCCTCGTGGTTAAGGGGGTTTTCCCCGCCGGACTTTCCGGCCCCGGAGTCCAGGGTCTTGTGCCCCGTGGCATAGGCGATAATGGTTTCGACAGCCTCCGGCGAATACCCCAGGGCCTTTAGGGCAGGGGGCACCGATTGATTGATAATTTTAAAGTACCCCCCGCCGGCGAGTTTCTTGAATTTAACCAGCGCGAAATCCGGTTCAACCCCCGTGGTGTCGCAGTCCATCAGCAGGCCGATAGTCCCCGTGGGGGCAATGGCGCTCACCTGGGCATTGCGGAACCCGTGGGCTTCCCCCAGTTCCAGCGCCCGGTCCCAGGCGGATCGGGCGGCCTCCAAAAGATAGGGAGGACCCCCCTCTATCCCCTTGGGCGGCGTGTGGATCTCCTCGTACTCAAAGGCAGGCGCGTTGTAGGCCGCCCGCCGGTGGTTACGGATTACCCTCAGCATCGCCCCGGCGTTTTCGCCGTACCGGACAAAGGGCCCCAGAGCCGCCGCCATCCGGGCGGACTGGGCGTAGGCCTCCCCGGTAAGAATCGCCGAAAGCGCCCCCGCCACCGCCCGGCCCTCTGCGGAATCGTAGGGCAGCCCCATAATCATCAGCAAACTCCCCAGATTGGCAAAGCCCAGCCCCAGGGTCCGGTACTCGTAGGAAAGTTCCGCAATCCGTTTGGCGGGGAACTGGGCCATCGCCACGGAAATTTCCAGGATCATCGTCCATATCCTGACGGCGTGCAGATAGCCTTCAACATCAAAGGTCCCCTTTCCGGCGTCGTAGAACAGGGCCAGGTTGATCGAAGCCAGGTTGCAGGCCGTATCGTCCAGGAACATGTACTCCGAACAGGGATTGGATGCCCGGATTTCACCCCCCGCCGGGCAGGTATGCCAGTCGTTAATCGTCGTGTGGTATTGCAGCCCGGGGTCCGCACAGGCCCAGGCCGAGCGGGCCGCCTGTTCCCAAAGGCTGCGGGCTTTAATCGTCTTGACCGGCTCCCCGTCCACCCGGTTCCTCAGAACCCAGTCGCCGTCATCGATCACCGCTTTAAGGAATTCATCACTTACCCGCAGGCTGTTGTTGCTGGACTGGCCGGACACCGTGTTGTAGGCCTCGTCATCCCAGGCCGTGGAAAAAACCTGGAGATCCGGGTCCTCATCCCCCTGCTCAAGGCGGCGCAGCAGTTGGTACAGGTAGGAGGGGGGAATCTTGTCCCCCAGCGCCTCCTGCAAGGCCAGGGCAAGCTCGTGGTTTTTTCCGGCGTCAAAGCGCCCCGCCTCCGGCCCCCGGAAATTCGCCAAAGCCTTTTTGATACCCTCCAGGTGCTTTTTTACCAGCGCCGACCCGGTAACCAGACACGCGGCCTTGTGTTCTTCCTGAACCTTCCAGTTCACGTATTTTTCGACATCCGGGTGATCCGCGTCCAGCGTAACCATCTTGGCCGCCCGCCGGGTGGTTCCCCCGCTCTTAATCGCCGATGCGGAACGGTCTCCAATCTTGAGGAACGAAAGCAGCCCCGAAGACACCCCCCCGCCGGAAAGCCGCTCCTCCGCGGCCCGAATCCGGGAGAAGTTGGACCCCGTACCCGACCCGTACTTGAACAGCCGGGCTTCCCGGGTAACCAGGTCCATGATTCCCCCCTCGTTTACCAGATCATCTTCTACCGAAAGGATAAAACAGGCGTGGGGCTGGGGCCGCTGGTAGGCGCTGCCGGATTTTACCGCAGCCCCCGCTTCGGGATCGTAGTAGTAGTGCCCCTGGGGCGGCCCGTCAATGCCGTACACCGCGTAAAGCCCCGTGTTAAACCACTGGGGGCTGTTGGGGGCCGCAAACTGCCGGGCCAGCATGTAGCAGGTCTCGTCATAAAAGGCCCCCTCGTCCTCCGCCGAGTCAAAGTACCCGTACCGCCGCCCCCAGTCCAGCCACGTAAAAGCCAGACGGTGAAACACCTGGCGGGCATCGTGTTCCGCCCCGTCTTCCGGCAAAAAGTTCCCCGGATCATCGGGCCCCGTCCCGCCCGGCAGCCGGGCCTTCCATTCGTAAACCTTGTCCCCCGGAACCCCCGCCCTGCGAAAATACTTCTGGGCCAGAATATCCGCGGCAATCTGGCTCCAAAACGCCGGAACCACCACATAATCCCCGGAAAAAATCAACTTCCCCTGGGGGCCGCGGATCTCGCTCCGCCGCCGCTCCCATACAATCCCCTCGTACGGCCCGGAAGCCGCCGCCGTAAAAAAACGTGAAACCTTCATGTCCCCTCCAGTGCTTTTCGCCCGCTTTCCGGGCCTGACCTACCACCTGTAGCGGGTCATTTCAAAGCATACGCTATATAAAGGGCCTCTGCAACCGTTACAAGGGGAAGCCAGGGGTTTTTTGCATGAATTTTTTACGGCGCAAGGCTGGCGGCCTCCCCTGGCTTTTGGCAATTTTACTTTTAACGAAAAAAACCTGCAATTTAGACATTTTTTACCTTGATTAACCCCTTTCAAGCAAAGTTACTTTTTTTAAGGGGGAGAAAAGACGCCCTGCCAAAACCGGCTAAATTTGACCCGGACAAGGTGCAGGGCAAGGATGGCTTTCCCATCGAAAACCTTGTAAAAGTAACATTCCCGGGGGCCGCCTATTGACCCCGGGCCGGGCCGCAGTTATACTATTTTTCGTAATAAAACCGGGAAAGGGGATAATTCATTGATGCGTAAGCCTTTGTATAGTAACGCATTAGCCCTTACCCCCCCCCCCCCCCCCCCATGTAATTGAGTCAACTTCTTTACATAAACCGTTCCTGACGGCCGTAATTCCTCACCTCCTCCATATTCCGGTCATATTCTTTTCTTTTTTTGCCCCCCTCCCGTCCCGCCTTTGGTTTCTTCCTCCCGTCTCTCTGCCGGAGTATTCCGGTAACAATATTTTTCTCTACAAGGAGCATGTCATGAAACGACGGCTTTTCCCGGTTCTTGTTCTGGCCCTGATTCTCCCGGCCCTTACCGGCTGCCCCACGGGGAATGAGGACGACCCCGGTAT
>JAIRXT010000200.1 GCA_031268125.1 Treponema sp.
GCTGCATACGATAGTATCGAATGCGAAAAGTTTTATACTGGGAACCTATCATGGGCTTGCGGACACTCACTTTCAGGCGTACCTGGACGAATTTTGTTACCGGTTTAACCGGCGCAGTGTCGCTTCGGAATTATTCAATCGACTTGTCTATGCCTGCGTTTCAACCGGTACGGTTACCCCGTGACACCTTGTACGGCCACATGGCTACGGAAACTGGTTAAGAGTCATGATCTTTTTTAGGGACGCCGTCGGCAGTCGGCAATTTTCAGGACAGGAAAGGGTGAAAAGGCGCCATGCAAAATCCGGGCGGGGTGCCGGCGGCAGGACCCCAAGTACCCTGTAAACACTAAATTGCAGCAATGTAACATTTGGGGCGGGGATTTGCCCGGGAAAATATTTTGGAATTCCCCGCCGGAGCGTATTGAAAATAGCGCAGGCGGACTCTACAAGCGTTTTCCCGGGCAAATCCCCGCCCCAGAGGGCAACATTATTCCGCTTCATTTAGTGTTTACTGGGGACTTTTTGCTAAGAATTGCCGTTTTTACGGTTAACGGCATGTACCCGGAAGGGCGGATGCAGTATACTGGCCCTACTCCAAGGATGAAGCATACAGAAAACCACATTATCCTCCGCTATATAAAACCCAGCCTGCCCCGGATGAGCCTGGGGCTTACTATCAAATTTCTGGGGACCGTGGCGGACCTCTTCCTCCCCTGGATTCTGGCCCATATGATCGACGTGGTGGTCCCCCAAAGGCAGGTCCCCCTGATCCTCCGCTGGGGGGCGATGATGGTTTTCTGTTCGGCATGGGCGGTAACGTTTAACGTTATGGCAAACCGTATGAGCGCAGCGGTGGCCCGCGACATTACCCGGGTGATCCGCCACGATCTGTTTTCCCGCATTTCCGGTCTAAGCTGCGCCCAGATTGACCGGATAACCATTCCCTCCCTTGTTGCCCGGCTTTCCTCGGACACCTACAACATTCACCGGCTGCTTTCCGGTATGCAGCGTATGGGGGTCCGGGCCCCTATTCTGCTGCTGGGGGGTATTCTGATGACCCTGAGCCTGGACCCCATGCTGACTCTGGTAATGGTGGGGATTCTCCCCTTTACCCTGCTGGTGGTATATCTGGTGTCCCGCAAGGGAATTCCCCTGTACACGAGCCTGCAGGAAGCGGTGGACGCTATGGTCCGGGTGGTCCGGGAGAACAGCGCGGGTATCAAGGTGATCAAGGCCCTTTCCAAGGCGGAATACGAAAAGCGCCGTTTTGCCCAGGCCAACGATGAGATGACCAACCGGGAATGGAAGGCCAATATCGTCATGGCGATTACCAACCCCGCCATGTTCCTGTTCCTTAACCTGGGGCTGGTGGCCGTGATTATTGCGGGGGCCTACCGGGTCAACGCCGCCCAGACCCAGGCGGGGACGATTCTGGCCTTTCTCACCTATTTTACGATAATCCTCAACGCCACGCTTTCAATTACCCGGATGTTTGTCATGTATTCCCGGGGCCGGGCCAGCGGGGACCGGATTGGGGAGGTGCTGGCGCTGCCGGAGGACCTGCGCCTGGGTGAACGGGACCATGTTGACAACGGCTTCCATGTCGCTTTTGAAGACGTTTGTTTTTCCTACACCGCCAATCCCGAACAGCGGAATTTGCTGGAAGGCATCAGCTTTGGCCTGAAACGGGGAGAGACACTGGGCATTCTGGGGGAAACAGGTTCCGGTAAATCGACAATCCTGCAGCTCCTCCTCCGTTTTTACGATGTAACCGGCGGGAAGATCCGGGTAAACGGCGACGATATCCGGGGTATCCCGCCGCAGGAATTCTACCGCCTGTTTGGTATCGCCCTGCAAAAGGACGTACTTTTTGCCGAAAGCATCCGGGAAAACATCGGTTTTGGCAGGGATCTTACGGAGGAGGAACTGCGCCGGGCTCTGAACTACGCCCAGGCGGAACAGTTTGTAAACGACACCGGCGGGGAAGGCGGTATTGCCGCGGGGCTGGATTACTCCCTTAGTTCCCGGGGTTCCAACCTTTCCGGCGGCCAGCGGCAGCGGCTCCTGATCGGCCGGGCCCTGGCGAAGGGGCCGGAGATTCTGATTCTGGACGATTCCAGCAGCGCCCTGGACTACCGCACCGATGCGGAACTGCGGCGGGCCCTGCGGGAGCACTTCGGCACGACTACAGCCATTATTGTCGCCCAGCGCATAAGCTCCGTGATGCAGGCGGACCACATCATGGTCCTTGAGCAGGGCCGCATTACCGGCTACGGAACGCATGGGGAACTTTTGGCGCATTGCGCCCTGTACCGGGAGATTAGCGAATCCCAGATGGGAAAGGGTTCCGCCGAACCGGCAAACTCCCCGGCCGGGGGGACCCGTGTCTGACCGGATGCCGGGGATCCCCGGCGGAATCGGCCCACGGGGAGGGCCTGCGGGTCCCAGCACGGCGGCGGGCAGGCGGCCCAGGGTAGACGTCCTTAAAACCATCCGCCGCCTGATGTCCTACCTGGCAAACTACCGGCCCCTTATCGCCGCGGTAATTATCCTTACAGTACTCAGCAACTGCCTGGCCCTGCTGGGCCCCCTGCTCTGCGGCCGGGCCATCGACGCTATCGGCTCCCGGGCGGGGAAAGTGAATTTTGAACAGGTATTCTACTACTGCGCGTGGATGGCCGTGTTTTACCTTGTCTGCTCGGTACTGAACTACTTTCTTTCGGTCCGAATGATCACGCTGAGCCGGCGCTGCGCCCGGCAGATGCGTAACGATGTGTTCAGCAAGCTGATGGTTCTGCCGGTCGGTTTTTTCGACAGCCACCAGACCGGGGACATTATCAGCCATATTTCCTACGACATTGATACCGTGAACACCAGCCTTGCCAACGACCTGCTCCAGATCTGCACCACCACCGTTACGGTGGCCGGTTCCCTGGGAATGATGCTTTCCATCTCCCCGCTTTTGGGCGTCATATTCATGATAACCGTCCCCCTGGCCTCGCTGTTTATCAAATCCCAGGCGGGGAAGATCCACGGCTTTTTCCGCCGCCGCTCGGCGGCCCTGGGGACCCTGAACGGCTTTGTGGAGGAGATTGTCTCCGGGCAGAAGACCATCAAAGCCTACCACCAGGAAGAAACCATTCTGGGCCGCTTTGACCAGGCCAACGAGACCGCCTGCGGCGCTTACTACGACGCGGACTACTATTCCTCCAGCCTGGGACCCAGCGTCAACTTCATCAACAACCTCTCCATGACCCTCATCTCCGTCTTTGGGGCCATCCTCTACCTGGCGGGGCGGATTACCCTGGGCAGCATGAGTTCCTTCGTGCTGTATTCCCGCAAGTTTTCAGGGCCCATCAACGAGGCGGCCAACATCCTGTCGGAGATTCAGTCCGCCGCCGCGGCCGCCGACCGGATATTCGACCTGCTGGATCAGGACCCGGAACCCGCGGACCGGGAAGGGGCGGCAGAACTTTCAATGGGGGATATACGGGGGGACGTGGAGCTCTCCCGGGTCCGGTTCGGCTACTTGGCGGATAAGCCGGTTTTGCAGAATCTGAGCCTCCGGGCCCGGCCGGGGGCACTGGTTGCCATTGTGGGCCATACCGGGGCGGGGAAGACCACCATCATCAATTTATTGATGCGCTTTTATGATCCCCAGTCCGGGACCATCAGCATCGACGGCGCGGACATTGCATCGGTAAGCCGCCGCAGCCTGCGCCTGGCCTTCGCAATGGTACTACAGGAAAGCTGGCTTTTCAGCGGCACGGTCTACGACAACATTGCCTACGGCTACCGCCGCGGCGGCAGTGAGGAAGACAGCCAGGCCGCGATGGAAGACGTGGTAAACGCCGCCAAGGCCGCCCAGGCCCATTCTTTCATCATGCAGCTTCCCCAGGGCTACAACACAATCCTTACCGAAGACGGAATCAACATCTCCCAGGGGCAGCGGCAGCTTTTAACGATAGCCCGGGCCATGCTGCTGGACGTGCGGATGCTCATCCTGGACGAGGCCACCAGCAACGTCGACACCCGCACGGAGATCCGCATCCAGGAAGCCATGCGCCGCCTTATGAAAGACAAAACCTGCTTCGTCATTGCCCACCGGCTCTCCACCATACAAAACGCGGATCTTATCCTGGTCATGGAGGAAGGCGAACTGGTCGAACAGGGAACCCACGCCGCGCTGCTGGAAAAAAACGGCGTCTACGCGGGCCTGTACCGCTCCCAGTTCGGCTGATCCGGCATCAGGAGGGGGAGCACCGTCGAACCCCGC
>JAIRXT010000248.1 GCA_031268125.1 Treponema sp.
ACGAGAATCATATACACGGTCTGCCCAAGACTCGTAAAAAGTTCCGCCGTCCGGTCCATCACATTGGGCATAATCCGGCTTAACAGGTCAACCACGTTTAAGTACCTCCACACGGACACCTTTTTCGGTAAACCAGTCCATGGTCCGGGAAACCGCCTCCGCCGTGCCGTCGAGCATGATAATAAGCCCCCCCATGGGGGTTTCCTGAATAATATCAAGATCCCCAAAAATTATGTTGAGTTTTACGTTGAATTGTACCGACGCCGTGGATATAAGGGCATCCACCGTGTTGCGCCCCTGGTAGCTGAAACGGGCCAGAATCTGACCGGGACCGGGCCGGACCACCGGCGAATCTTCCGCAAGCAGATCGTAGATTTTATTCAGATGGGAGGTGGTGGCGATAAAGTCCCGGGTGATCTGCTCCCGGGGACTGGAAAAAAGATCAAAAATCGAGCCTTCTTCTATAACCACCCCCTGATCCATCACCGCCGCCCGGTTGCAGATAGACTTGATCACCACCATCTCATGGGTGATAATGATGATGGTGATCCCCAGTTTTTTGTTGAGTTCCTTGAGCAGGGACAAAATCGATCCCGTGGTCTGGGGGTCCAGGGCGCTGGTGGCCTCGTCGCAGAGCAGGATCGACGGGTTGGACGCCAGAGCCCGGGCTATGCCGACCCGCTGTTTCTGCCCCCCCGAAAGCTGGGACGGATAAGTAAATTCCTTGTCCTCAAGGTCCACCAGTTTGAGCAGTTCCTTGACCCGCCCTTTTATAGCCTCTTTTGTTTTACCGCTATACTTCAGGGGAAAGGCGATATTGCTCCCCACGGTTCGGGAACGGAACAGGTTAAAATGCTGAAAGATCATGCCGATTTTTTTACGGGCCGCCCGGAGTTGGGCCTGGGACAGGAGCATCAGATCCTGGCCGTCAACAAAAACTTCCCCGGAATCGGGGCGTTCCAGCAAATTGATACACCTGACCAGGGTGCTTTTCCCCGCGCCGGAAAAACCAATCACCCCAAAAATATCCCCGTCGGTTATGGTAAGGGAAACATTTTTTACCGCGTGAATGGCGTGGGCCGTATGGGTCGTATGGAATGTTTTGGTAACCCGGTTAAGTTGAATCATAGTATTATAACGGCAGCCGCGCCCCGATGCCGTGTTCCAGGGCATAATCAAAAACCGCCCGGACCACAAACATATCCTCCACCGCCATGCCGAAATTGTTGCCCACAATCAACTCCCCGGCGTGTTCCCTGCCCCTGGCCGTTCCCGCGGCCACTTCCCCGGTTTCCGCGTAAATTTCAGGATGGCCAAAGGGATAATACCCGTACAAAACGAACTGCTCCACCTGTTCCCGGCTGTCCACAATGTATTTGTCCGCCCGCTTAAAGACCGCATCCTCGTAGAGGGTATGCCCCTCGCAGAGCAGGATGGTTTTTCCCGGTTCTATCCAGGTCTCTTTAATGACCGGATCATAGCCCTCTTTGGCAATCGTCGCCGAAGCGATAACCTGGGAATTTTTGACCAATTCCTCATACGAAGCGGCCTTGACGATTTTAGCCCCGATGCCGGGCTGTAAATCCGCGATAAGGGAATCCGCGGCATCTTCAAAAACATCATACACATAAATGGTTGACAGATTCGGCAAAACAGTCATACTATTTTTTGTATGCTGCCGTCCTTCGACCCCGCAGCCTATCATACCGAAACTCACCGCGTCCCGGGGCGCCAGATATTTTATCGCGGTATAGGTTACCGCGGCGGTACGGATCTCGGTAATATATTTACAATCCATCACCGCCAGGGGCATCCCCGATAACTGATCGTTAAAAATGATCAGCCCCTGGGCCTGGGGATACCCGAATTGCCGCCGGTTTTCCGGAAAACAGGACCCCCATTTGATACCCGCGGCGAACAACTCCGGCACATACGCCGGCATGGCGTGAAAAAACGTGTCCTGCAAAGGATGCAGGGCAATCTTGGACGGCATATCCGTTTTTTTTGCGCTATACGCGATAAGGGACTGTTCCACCAAATCCCGAACCCGTTCCGGCGGCAGGGGAATCCCTTTTACGTCATCCTGGGACAGATACACCAGTTCCTCCCCGATCCGTAAAAACGAGCTTATCCAATCCCGGTATTCCGCCGCCGCCTGAAATAACTCCGTAGGTAATTTCATTTTCCTGCCCCTTTTTAAAAAAATATCCGAATAACCCGGCAATGTCCAGCGGCGTTTGCTTTTTTAGCGTTCCATACGGGCGCATTGGGGCTGTAAAAGAAATAACCAGGTCGAAGATCGGCAAAGGCGGGAGGAAAAGGGAAAACCCGTATACGTCTGAGGTGCCGTGAACCGGAGAAAAAAAGAGCCGGACGGAATTCCAACGGAGCCGTCCGGCTGCTATAATGGGTATATGAAAACACTACCCGATAAAAACTATAGCATTTTCAATTCATTACATCAACTGAACCTGCCGATGGACGTCGGCGTACTGATTCCGAACGATGATTCGGTGCGGCTGCTGGTGTTTGTGCTGAAGCAGTTGGATTTAAGCGCCTTATACGAAGCGTATGCCGAATACCGCGAAAAGCGGAGAAAGGCGGAGGCTGAAAGGGAACGCCGGGAAGCGGAGCGGGGGACCGGGGTATTAGCGGCGGCAGATGACGCGCGGTCCGTCAATGCTGCCGGCAACACGGACAGCAATTCTCATTTTAGAAAACAGTGATAAAATACCTCTATGGGGAAGGGGATATTTAACCGGTTGCTGGACAACTTGGAAAGAGCGGGGGCGGAAGCGCCCGAGTTTCGGAAGGGCGGGCACAACCAGAAATACCGGTTGCTGGACGCGATAAAGAGCGCGTTTGCGGTGTTTTTCTTCATGCACCAGTCGATGCTGAACTTTCAGCGGGCTATGAAAGAGCGGCGGAAGCGGA
>JAIRXT010000252.1 GCA_031268125.1 Treponema sp.
CTGCGGATAGGCAAATTTATCAGCCTGCCGGATTCCTGGAAGCACGCCGTCCGGTGGCACATGGGGGCCTACGACATGAGCCCAATGGACAAAATCTCTATGGAAAAAGCCCTGGCAAAATACCGGGAAGTTCTGTTTTTGCAGACCGCCGATATGAAGGCCGGGCTGGTAGAAGGCATTTAACGTAAATCCCCGCCCTGGTGGAACATCGTGGGTTAAGTTTAGACGATTTTATAGGCGTCTTTTCTACCGAAAATTGAGCTTGTTCCAAAACTCGGTTAGTTTTGGAACAGTAACCCTTAACTATCATCGGTTCAACACAAAGGAAATTCAGAAATGTATGCCAAACCTATGTAACGCGGGGTGCCGGGGGAAAAAATCCACCGCCCTGTGCGGTGTTTTTGCCCCCGGCAGGAAAGCCGGATACTTGCTCCCGGTATACATTTCTGCCATTGCCGTAGTTTTGGAACTGGCTCAATATTTAAATCATTTGTTTAATATAACACATAATACCTGATACGCAAAAACCTTTAATTATAACATTATCGATATTTTTTGTTTCAACATTATTATAAAAATGTTTGCCAAGTGAAAATTTTACTCCTCTTGAAATTTTATTCCAGTCATCTGGTTCCCAGAGGTCTTTTACTGTAAATATTATATCGGGTTTCAGATTAATTATTTTTTGCATTAAATTTTTATATTGTTCATTAAATTCATTTGGGATTATCATTGATTTGATATATTGAGCAACACTCATGCCTTCATTTTGGGCTGATTTTAGAATTTTTGAATACTCTTCATTTGTAAAACCGATAGAGATTGTTTTTTCTGACATATTACCTCCAAAAAACTTAATGAAAATGTGAGGCTGCGGCCTATTACAACCTCACATGACTGGCCCCATTAATTGTAAAAAACAACGCGGGCAGGATCAAACCCCCTAAAAGTAGCAGCAGTCGCATCATAAAACCTTCTGCCAATCTGCATCCTGACAGCAATAGGCAGTGCAAACCAAAAAGCAGGAGGGAAAAGATCCCTCACGTGGAAAATAGAACCAGTAGGCATAAGTCTTGCTAGTTCAACCGCCAATCGCACCAAAATCGGTATGAAATTCATACACTGCGTAAAAATCAAGCGTTCCCCGGCTTACTCCTCCCCAATTCCCAGGCATAGGGCCACCGCCCGCTCCCTGCCGGGGATGCCCGCATGGACCGGGGTGTTCAGGACGGCCGCCTGCCCGTCAGGAAAGCGCAGGACCAGGGCGCTGGAACCCCCGCCGTCCAGGTTAAGGACATCCTGGGCCCCAAGCTGTTTGAGGATAAGGGCGGTTTCCGCCTCGGTAGCGCCCGGGCCGGAAATGCGCCCGCCGTTGATGACGGCAAGATAAAGGATCCGGCCGCCTGAGGAGAGCCCCGCCGCGCTCCGGGCATAGCGCGGCCCCCCCGGTCTTTGCGCCCGCCCGGTAAGCTCCCCGTCCCGTAAAATACTGTGGAAGCCCCCGGCGGCATGGAGGATCTTTCGCCCTGTTTCCCCGGCGGAACCCGCGGGATCGGCAAAGCCGCCGGGATTGCCGGGTTCCGCAAGTTCCCCCTGGTTCACAATTGCCGCCCCGCCGTCTTCGTAAAACACCAGCGCATCGTAACGGGGTACCGGCGGGGCGATAAGCCGGCCCCCGGCAATGCCCAGCCCTACCACCTTCCGCTCTTCCCCCTCCCGTGCCGAGGAAGGGTCAAAGGGAACGGTGTTGATCCCTGCCGCAAGGCCGTTGTCCCGGACAAAGCTTGATACGCGGGTACTGGAAACATAGCCAAACCGGGGGAGGCCGCCGTCCCCGTTTTGACTCCCGGCGCCGATGAGGATTCGCAGCCGCCGGTTCCCCTCCGCCTTTCCACCGGGCGGGTCCAGTTCAATTTTCAGGGCCCAGAATTCCAGGCGCGGTTTTTTGGTTTGACCCGCAAAGACGGCAAGTTTTACCCCGGCGGGCCGCCAAATCGCCTGCACGGAAGGAATATCCGGGAACACCACAGGCCGGAGACCGGACCTGGAAACAAGGCCCTGTTCAACCGCCGCACTCTGCGGCCCCCTGTTCACCGGAGGAACGGCGGAACAGCCCGCCAGGAGCAGCAGAAAACCTGCCGCCGCAATCCGCCGGACAAGGGTAAAACTTTCCATCAGGTAACTATAAGATCCCCGGACATTTTTTGAAACTCCGTGCTCCTCCGGGTAACTCCGTGGTTAAATTTCTTCGTTGCGATTACCAGTATGTTTAGTGTTTACAGGGTATTAGTTCCGGCAATTCTCTTTTCAGAAAAATAAGAACGTTCAACAGAGAAACGGGTGAAAAGGCGCCCTGCAAAAGCCGGGCGGAGTGTCGGCGGCAGGACCCCAAGGAGATGACCGGCGCCTTTTCGTTTTGGAATGGTTAAACTAAGAATTGCTGCCGCCAAACCGGTGGCGGTTTTTTTATTTTGTGGTATTATTTTGCGGTGATCATACAAGTGCTCTCCGGGCGGCGATCTACGGGGCCGTTTCGCTGGATGTGGGCCAAAAAGTTTTTTATGCTGTTTTTCTGCTTTGCCCCGCCGTTCCTTGCGGTTTGTCTGCATGCCGGGGGGAGCCCGGAGAAAAAATTCGCCGGGCCTTCCGCCCTCGTTCAGGCGGGGGACCAGGATTTTGAAAAGACCGTTTTTGCCGCAGCGGATTCGGAGCCGGCAAATACCGGCACGGAAAAAGATACGGGATTCGACGGAGTGGCAGAAACGGCCGCGGCCGGGAATACGGTTCCCCCTGCGATACCTCCTCCTCCCAGCCGGGGAGAACTGATCATGAAAGCCCTGGCCCAGGCTTACCCCGGCCGGATAGGGGCGGCGGAATTCCGGGACGGGGATTGGGCGGTCCCCATACGGGAGACCTGGTATTACTATGCCGATGGCCGGCTTCTCCCTCAGGAACTGCGAAGCAGCGCCGCCGAATACGATCCCCAGCCCTTTTACCTTTACCCCGCCGAGCTCCCCCCCTGGGTAGACCCCACGGAGGAAGAATCGGAACGTATCCGCTCCCAGGCCCAGCAGCGCGCCCTGCATCCTCCCAAGCGTTCCCATCATTTTTTTGATGCCCTGTGGCGCGCCGCAAACCGGGATGAGTCATGGGACCGGGTCAAGTCTTTGCGTTTTCTGGGCCGGCCGATTTATGTCCATTATGCGATTTTGGAAGAACTTGCCCTGGTGGAAGAGCGGCTTCTTGAAGAAGCCAAGACCAACGCATCACTGCGGCAGTGGATCAACAACATTGATCTTCTGGACGGATGGAACTGGCGCGCCATTGCGGGAACAGAAAGCCGCAGTTTCCATTCCTACGGCGCGGCCCTGGACCTTCTTCCCAAATCCACCGGGAATCTGGCGACCTACTGGCTGTGGACATCCGGGTATAAAAGCGACTGGTGGGCGGTGTCCTACAGCCAGCGCCTTCACCCGCCGGAACCGGTAATCAAAGCCTTTGAAGCCTACGGCTTTGTCTGGGGGGGAAAGTGGTCAAGCTACGATACCATGCACTTTGAATACCGGCCGGAGGTATTTATTCTGAATAACCTGCCCCTGACAACGCTTCGCTAACAGCCGGCCCGGCGGCGGGATTTACGATGGCCTTGAATTCCTTTTCGTCCAGGGTTTCTTTTTCCAGCAAGGCAACGGCCACCTGATCAAGGATGGTGCGGCGCTGCCCCAGGATTCCCTTGGTTTTATCGTACTCCGCCTCTACCACACGGGCAATTTCCTCATCCACGTATTGCTGGGTACTTTCCGCATATTCCCGCTGGAACATGGGCTCCTGCCGTTCCCCCCCGGCCATGCCGGAACCCCGGGACGTAAGGGCCACATTGCGGAAACGCTGGCTCATGCCGTAGTCGGTGATCATCTTGCGGGCAATGTCGGTAGCCTTGGTAAGGTCGTTGGCGGCGCCGGTGGAATATTCCCCGCTGATCATCTCCTCCGCGACGCGGCCCCCCAGAAGAATGTCTATCCGCCCCAGCAGATCGGACTGGGTAATGGTAAAGCGGTCTTCCACGGGCATTTGCAGCGTATAACCAAGGGCGAACCCCCGGGGAATAATCGAAATTTTCTGCACCGGATCGGCGTTGGGGGTAAATGCGGCGATCAGGGCATGGCCCGCTTCGTGGTAAGCGGTAAGCCTCCGTTCTTCGGGCTTTAAGACACGGGTCTTTTTCTGTAAACCGGCTACGATTTTTTCGATAGCCTCGTCAAAATCCCGCTGTTCTACCAGTTTCCGGCCGGCCCGCACGGCCAAAAGGGCGGCTTCATTGACAATGTTGGCCAAATCGGCGCCGGAAAACCCGGAGGTAATCCTGGCTACCGCTCCCAATTCAACCCCTACTGCCAGTTTTACGCCCTTGGAGTGGATTTTTAAGATCTCTTCCCGGCCCTTTAGATCCGGCCTGTCCACCAGAACCTGGCGGTCAAAGCGGCCGGGCCGCAGCAAAGCCGGGTCCAGCACATCGGGACGGTTCGTGGCGGCCAGGATAATCAAGCCGCTGGTGGCGTCAAAGCCGTCCATTTCTACCAGAAGCTGGTTCAGGGTCTGTTCCCGCTCGTCGTTTCCCCCGGCGATATTGTTGATCCGGCTTTTCCCGATGGCGTCAAGCTCGTCAATAAAGATGATGCAGGGGGCCTTGTCCCGGGCCTGCTTAAAAAGATCCCGCACACGGGCGGCGCCAACGCCCACAAACATCTCCACAAAGTCCGCGCCGGACATGCGGAAAAAGGCGACCCCCGCTTCCCCGGCCACTGCCCGGGCCAGCAGGGTTTTCCCCGTACCGGGGGGGCCCACCAAAAGCACCCCCTTGGGAATTTTGCCGCCGATTTCGGTGTACTTTTTGGGATTCTTCAAAAAATCCACCACCTCCACCAGCTCTTCCTTCGCCTCGTCCACGCCGGCCACATCGCGGAACCGGGTGGCAATATCCCCCTCGGCGACAATAACCGCCCGGTTCTGCCCCACGGACAGGACGTTGCCCCCCATGTTGCCCAGCCGCTTTACGACAAAACGCCATACGAAGATAAAAAAGGCAATGGGCAGAACCCAGGAAAAGATAATGTTGAGGATAACGCTTCCCTCCCGGGACGCCGCACGGTAGGCCACGCTTTTTTCATCCATCAGCCTGATAAATTCCGGATCGTTGATAGGAACCGTGCGGTACACCTGCTCCGGGGAACCCATGTAGGAACTGCGGACGGAGGTCCGGGAGGAGACGGACGGCCTGACGGCGGTATACCCGGTAAAGTAAGAATCGGTTAACTCTACCCGTTTGATCTCGCCGCTGGAGATTCTGGCCTTAAACTCGGAAAAATCAATGGTGGGGTTTACCCGGTTCAAAAATACGTAATTAAAAAGGCTCATTCCCACAATAAGGATGAGCAGGTACACGATGGTGAACTTCCAGCCCCCAAAGGGCTTAAGGTCCGGCAGCTTAAAGGGCCCTCCCCCCTTGGGTTTTTTCCCATTTTGATGATTACCGGACATAAAATCACTCATAGTATAACTATCTGCTTTTTGGGGTATATATTCAAGTTGGCGGCGGAAGCATGCTAAAATCCCGGTGATGAACCTGATCCTGTTTGAAGAACACGAACTGGGCCGGACCCTGCCGCGCCGGGACGAGCGGACCGTCCACCTGCTCAAGGTGCTGCACAAGAAGCCCGGAGACACCTTTGACGCGGGGCTCCTGGGCGGCCAGCGGGGAGCGGGAACCATCGAGAAAATCAATCTGGACGGTTCCCTGCTCTGTTCCCTCCGCCTGTTTGAAGACGCCCCGCCGCGGTATCCCCTCAGGGTGGCCGTGGGCTTTCCCCGGCCCATCCAGCTTAGGCGGCTCCTGCGGGATCTTTCCAGCCTGGGCATTTGCGCGGTGGACTTGATCGGCACGGAATTGGGGGATAAAAACTACCGGGACACCAATCTGCTCAGCGATGGCGGCGCCCGGGCGGCTTTGATAGAGGGGGCGGTTCAAAGCCGGGACACCACGATACCGGACCTGGCGGTCTGGCCCCGGCTGGAAGACTGGCTGGGGGAGCAGCCCTGGGAATCGAGGGGGCGGGGACTGCGGCCCCTGGTCTTCCTGGCGGCGGCGGATAATATACGGCCCGAAGGTTCCCTGGCCCGGCTTAGTCCCATGCGGCGGAAGGCGGTTCTGGCGGTGGGGCCGGAACGGGGCTGGTCCGACCGGGAGCGGGATCTCCTGGAAAAAAGCGGCTTCCTCCGGCTTTCCCTGGGGGAGCGGGCCCTGCGGACCGAAACCGCCTGTATAGCCGCCGCCGTTTTAGTTTTGGAAAAAATTGGGGAACTGGGATAGCAGTTTGTTGCGCTTCGCGCATAAAAAAGTAAAAATATTAACAAAAGTGAATATTTTTAACTTAAAAACAGCCAAGGCAGCCCAATTATCGAATATTTTTTGCATGCTTCTGCAAAAAATATACAAGTGCAACAGGCTGATAGGAGGTCAACATGATGAATCAAGATCAGGTTAAGGTAAAGCTTCTTGCCGTTGAGGATGCCCCCCTGGATTTCAGTTTGATATTTTCCGGCAAACAGAGCCGGAAGGTGAACGGCCTGTACAAGCCGGAAAGCCGGGAGATTATCATTCACAACAGAAATTTTACCGATGATAATTTGCTCCTCTACACGGCGCTCCACGAATATGCCCACCATCTCCACGCCTGCCGCCGGGGGGGTAAACTCTCCAGCCGGGCCCACAGCGCCGAATTTTGGGCCATCTTCCACGGTCTTTTGGAGCTGGCGGAAAAAAAGAAAATCTACCGGGATGTTTTTGCGAATTCCACCGAACTGACGGAACTGGCGGGTTTTATCAGGAAGAACTATCTGGAGGAAAACGGCAGTCTGGTAAAGGAGATGGGCAAACATCTGCTGCGGGCCCACGAGCTTTGTACTGCCGCGGGGGCCCGCTTTGAAGACTATGTAGACCGCCTGCTCTGTATCCCCCGGGTGGCGGCGGATATGGCTATCAAAATGTACCAGTACGATCTGGACCCCCGCGTCGGGGCGGACAACATGCGTTTTCTGGCAGGGATACGGAACGACGACGACCGGATAAATGCGGAACAGGCCCTGGTAAAGGGGAAAAGCCCCGACATGGTCCGTTCCGGTCTGCGGGACAAGGGTGAGGAGGACCCCCAGCTTAGGCTGGGTAAGGAAAAACAGCGCCTGGAGCGGACCATCGCCTCGCTGAACCGCCGCCTGGAAGAAGTTAACCGGGAACTGGAAGGCATGGATCACTAAAGGCAGACTCAATATTTCTGAATTCCATACCGATAATTTGTCCACTATGGATTTCTGTGGTTCAAGTGCGGCAAAAAATAGCAGCTTTCCTGTACCCGGTATCCGGTTCATTCCGTTTTGTATTTTTCTGGCGATTCTTTCCGCTCCGGCGTGGACGCAGAGTATGTCCGCCCTGAATGTGGATGAGTCCCTTTCCGGGGGAAACAATGCGGCCTTTGAGGCGGCTGCCGGAAACTTCCGGTTTCCTTCGCTTTACTTTACTAATTACCTTACCGCCATGAGCAGTCAGGCGGATTCCCGGCTTTACTGGGCCTCCGCGGAGGAAGAATCCACGGAGCTGGAAATTGAAGATCCCTCTATCCTGCTCAACAACGATATTGTGGCCTTTTACGGGCATCCCAGTTCCCGGAACATGGGGATTCTGGGGCGGTACTCCATTGAAGAACTGGACGATATGCTGGGCAAGGTGGCGGCGGAGTATGCCGCAGCCAACGGCGGCAGGGGTATCCGCAGGGCCTTTTATATTATCTTTGGTACGGTCTGGCCTGAAGGGGAAATCGGCATTATCAACGAGGCGCTGCTTACCCGGTGGATTCAATACAGCCTGGAACACGATATTCTTGTCTTTCTCGATCATCAGATGGGCCGTTACGATCCGATTGATTCCCTGAGGCGGATGCTGCCCTGGCTCCGGTATCCCAACGTACATCTGGCCCTGGACCCGGAATGGCGGACCCGCAGACCGATGAAGGAAATTGGCACTATTACTGCGGATGAACTTAACCGGGTCCAGCAGGTAATGGAAAATTACATATTAGAAAACGGTGTTTTTGGGGAGCGGCTCCTGGTGATCCACCAGTTTAACTGGCGGATGATTGCAAACCGTGAACAGGTTAAAAGCGATTTTAACCAGGTAAGGCTGGTACACTGTGCCGACGGCTTTGGGACCCCCAGTGTAAAGCGGGATAGTTACGCCTTTAATGCCCTGGCCCGGAACATACCGATCAAGGGGTTTAAACTTTTCTACGATTCGGGTCTCCCCGGCGCCGGTTACGATTATCCCCTTTTAAGCCCCGCCGATGTGTATGCCCTCAATCCCCGGCCCTATCTTATCATGTACCAGTAGGGACCGGAGATGAAAAAATACCGGGTGAATGAGCATATTCTGTTCCGTTTTGCGGAACCGGAGGATGTCCCCCTTATTCTTGAATTTGTCCGTTCTCTGGCAGAATACGAAAAGCTGCCGGATTCCGTAGAAGCCGCTGAAGCGAATTTCAGAAAATATATTTTTGATGAGAAAATGGCGGAGGTAATCATCGCCGAATATGACGGTGAAAGCGCGGGGTTTGCCCTCTTTTTCCGCAATTTTTCTACATTTGTGGGAAAGCCGGGGCTTTACCTGGAAGACCTTTTTGTAAAGCCCGCCTGCCGGGGCAGAGGGCTGGGGAAGCTGTTCCTTGCCTTTCTTGCCAAACTTGCAGCGGACCGCGGGTACGGCCGCTTTGAATGGGCCTGCCTTGACTGGAACGAGCCTTCGATTGAATTCTACAAGAGCCGGGGCGCCCGGCCCATGAACGACTGGACCATCTACCGGGTCGCCGGAGAAGCCCTTGAGACGCTGGGGAAGCAGTTCCCGGAAGCTGTCAAGATAAACGCGTAAGCGGTTTGCCGCGCCGTAGAGGCGGGAAAGACCGCTACGGCGGAACGCGCAAGGGATAGGAGCGGAACAAAAAAACCTGTGGCTACAGGGTTTTTTGTTGGAGCGGATAGCCCGCGCCCCCGTCTGAGGCGGCTAAACTTGACCCACAATTTAGCCCGGTTTTTTGCCCTATACGGCGAAGAATCGGGCGGTCAAATGCGCTGTGGAGCAAATGTAACACCTTGTACATATCTCTTCCCCACAATAAAGCTAAATTTGACCCATGTCGTGTATCCGGGGCCGGGAAAAAGGCCGGAAAAACATATGGAATTCCCCGCCGGCGGCATATTGCCGAGCGTATGAAAATAGCGAAGGCGGATTCTACATGCGTTTTTCCGGCAATTTCCCGGCCCCGGTGGAACGTTGTGGGTCAAGTTTAG